>CAZJCI010000044.1:0-12646 GCA_964544455.1 uncultured Oscillospiraceae bacterium | reverse complement strand
TTGATAGTTTGTTCCTATTGTTGTGTCGAGCAGTACTCGCTTAACGCTTCCGCCTCGTGCACCGTAGCAATCGAATTCTTTAACAACGGTTCTGTCGCCCGCAATGGTTTTTTGAACGGTATAAATCATATAGCCACCTGACGCAACCCGCAAAGTCGGGTTTTCTTCCACATCTCCGTCTAATTCGTTAACAGCTCCGGTATTCTCGATATAACGCATAAGCTTTCCGTTATTATCGAATATTATCATTGTGCTATCCATGTTTGAAGCGTTATCCCAACCGTTAAATACATAAAAACCGCAAACGCCGTCGATAAGTTTTTCGCTTGTTCCCTTTTTGGTATCTATAACATATAATGCGCTGTTTTGCGATTCATCATCGTCAAGGTCAACGGCGGTATAATAAATTTTCTCATTAAAAATCTGTATGCAGTCATTAACGGAAAAGGTTAAAGATTTTCCGTTTCGTTGCCAACCGACACGCACACGTCCCGGAAGTGCGGGAACCACGATTGTTTTTCCGTCTTTCTCATAAGAAAAATCGGTTTGACTGTCAACGTATTTATTGGTTGCTTTTACAAAAATACCTTCGCTTTCCGTGGATAAATCAGATTTACCATGCTTTCCGAAACTGTATGTTTTCGGTTCTTCTTCAACCACAGTACCGTCGGAATTAATTTTGAAACACTTTCTTGTTCCTGTTGTCAGCGAACCGCCAAGGTTGTAATAGAAGTAAATACTCCCGTTTTCTTCCATAAAATACACGGCAAAAGATATGGGCGTATCTTCAAGCTCATATATTATTTCCGCTTTTGAAGTATCGCTTGCAAGCGCTCTGTATACAACTCGCTTTTCACCGGAATTACCGTTGTAATAATAATATTTTCCGTCAGTTGCAACTTTTTCGATTGATAAATACGGCAACGCAACCGTTTCCGAATGATAATTATCGGAAATTATACTCAAACCTTCAGCGGCGTCAAACGAATATTCCCATCCGAATTCTTCAGCCGCAATTTTCCAAGTCAGCGGCAAATAAGTAACGTCGCGATATGTCAACAGCGGATATTCCTCTTTTGAATTATCAATCTTTTTTTGATTTATCACTATATTAAAATCGCAAATGCCGCTGTTAAACGATTCGGCGTTTTCCCACTGCCAAGCGTAATCTCGATAAGCGCAAGTTATATCGTTTTTATCTATATACAAAGTTTTTGTTTCGCTTTCCCACATTGTTGTAAGTCCCAAATAGCGACAATCGTAATATGTCATGGGAACATACGTAATATCGTTATAAACAATAAGCGGGAACTGTCGGTTGCAACTTTCAACGTTTGTTCCGTTAAAAGATACGTTAAATTTTGGTAAGCCAACTTCAGCTTCTTTGGCATATGCGTTAAAGGTAAGCGCGGATGCTGTAATTAACAGCGCAGCAAAAATTTTTTTCATTTTTAATCCTCCAAATAATTTTCTTTTTTGTGTGTAAAAGTATAAAAGTTGAATCTCACGCTTTAAAGCGGTTTATTTCGAATATTTTTCATCGACATTCCTCCCATATTTATTCCATCTGTATAACAGAACGTACAAGTATGCAAAAATCTCACGCTTGAAAATAATTTTTTTAAACTTTTTTATTTTCATTTTTCTCCGCACGTTCCATCTTTATATAACGTAACATAACGGTAACTTATAAATGCAAACTGCCGATAAAATCTCCAAACAGAATTTATCGACAGTCCGAAATCAATTGCTTTTCACAATTTATTGTTAAAAAATATTAATTTTAATTTGTTCGCCTTATAACCCCAATTGACTTTTTCGGTCTGTTTCACCAAAAAACATCACAATAATAATTACCGTTTTTATTTTATATAAAAGACGAAACTCCGAATAAAATAAACGCCAAAAAGCCAATACCAACGCTGATAAGCTGAATCCTTGTAAACTTTTCTTTATAAATAACTGCGGAAACAGCAAAGCTTGCAATAAGTCCCATTCCCGTAAGCATAGAAGAAGCGACGGATAAATCCGCCAAGGCATAAACAATAAGTTGCAAAAAATTATTTGCACCGTTAATAACGCCGGCAATCATTCCGTAAGTCATACCGTGTTTTAATATATAGTCAATATTCTTTCTTTCTCTTAAAATTCCAATGCCCGCCAACAGAACAAAAGCACCGATATAAGACAAAGCCTTAAATTCACCGTCGCATTCTCCACCAAAAACATTTTGCTGAACTTTTGAAAGAACCGCAATCATACTGTTACTGATAACGCACAAAACAACGCATATCAACCACCCGACGGAAATCGGATTTCGATTTTCGCCGCCGTCATTTTTCAAAATCGCGTCTTCGATTCTCATAAGAAAAACAGCCGCGAAAACAAGTACAATTGCAATATATGTAACAAAATGCGGACGTTCGTCAAGAAAAACAATTCCGTAAGCAATTGCAATAATTCCGTTAAAAGAAGTTATAAGCTTTGTCATTCCGAAAGAGCCCAACTGCAATGCAAGATACATTGTATAAAATCCCATAGCATACATAAAACAGCTTGCAACGGCATATGGAACAAGAGCGGCGGGAACTTCAAACACACCTTTCAAAAAAATTTCTTTAACAATAAAAAAAACAGCGGCAAAAGCGCATATCACTGCGTTAAAAAACATTCCTCCAAACTTGTGCTTTTGTCCATAATTTTTAACCGTTATTCCTTCCGCTTGAGCAAGCACGGCGGAAACAAGCATAATTAAAACAATACCTATATTCATAAATCCTCCAAGCATTTTTTATCGTATTCATTATATCACATATTTAACTGTCGGAAAATGGAAAAATACCGTTTTAATCTGTAAATATTCCATTTTTCCATCAAAAAACGGAGCTCAACATATTTGTTAAGCTCCGAATTTATTAAAATTCAATTAATATGCAATATAGAACTTTCCGCCTTCGTCGAAGAACTTTTCGCTTGCGATTTTGTCAACTTTTTGAATATCGAACCTATATAAATTTGCATCGGCATTTGCTCCGTATCTTCCGAATTCGGCATTGGGATACTGAATATAAGTATTATTGCGAAGAACAACGTTTTCTCCCCAATTAAAGCCGATATGAATTATCATATCCGTAGCTCTATCCATAATGTTATCTTCTATAACAAAATTTTGAGATGGATTATCTGCCGACCAGCCTTTTATGTGAGCGTTTGCGTGTCCGGGACGACGTCTTCCGAAACCAAAGCCCGAAAAACGCATAACATTTCTGCGCATAAACACGTTTTTCATATGGCTTTTATTTCCTTCGCTAAGACGAGAAAGAAAATATTCAATCGAATATACGCAGTTTTCTATAAGGTTATCGGCGTACTCTATATCGAACATTTCTATATAGTTGGAACGAGCCGCCACCTGATGAGTAATACCGGCGTCATAACATTCGTAAATCCAGTTGTTGCAAACCTTGTAATCATGGCAACCGCCGTAAATTTCAACGCCGTTTCCAAACGGAGTAACGCTTCCGTTTGCATTATAGAATTGTATGCAACCGCCAATCCAACCAATTTCGCAATTTTTAACGGAAAGTCCGTCTACGGTTCCCGCACCGACGCCGTGACAACCTGCGTATTTGATACAAAGATTATCTATCTTTACATTGTTGTTTCCGCCGATTAGAATAAGATTATACCTCGGAGCAAACTCAACGGATTTAAATACTTCGCCGGGGTTTCCTTTTTCGCATTTAAGAAAAACATGACCGCTTGTGGGACGTAAAATAGCGTCGGGGTTTTCGGGATTGGTACTTTCAACAATATGCTTATGATAATACATCAAATCATTGCACAGGTGTATGCTTGGATTAAATTCCACGGTCGGTTCGTCACGGCAAACGTGCTTTCCTCCCACCCACGACGGAATAAGTTTTAATCCGACTTTTTCGCCGTCGTCAAAAACAATCACGCCTATATCCAAAGTTTCGTCGGTATATTTCCAAATCATATTTTCTTTATCGAATAACTCCCATTTTTCGGGAATTGCCGCATTTTCAATATAACCGTAAATATTCGGCTTTGGACCTTTGCCGTATGCGCTGTATGTAACGCCCGGATGAGTTTTTATTTGCCCTCTGAACGTTTCTCCCCTCTTAAAAAATACCGCGTCGCCTTCGCACAAATCCGCATTGCTTACTTTTTCATTGGTTTTCCAAGGAAATTCCGGGGATTTTCCGTCGTTTTCATCGTTTCCGTTTTCGGAAACATAATACGCCGTACCGGTATAAGTAACTTCGGTTTCGGTATTTAAAATTCTGTTTCTATATTCCTCGCTTTTTTTGTCAAGCTCCGCATAAAGCTCGGGAGTTGCATATTCCAACATATCAATTTCTCCTTTTTCTTTTTTGATTATAACGGTAAAATCTTTTACCTTGCGTAATTATACAACATATTTTTTTGTTTGTCAATAGTTTTTATGCTTTTGGTTGTAATTTCACCCAAAATTTCCGCAATTTTACGCTAAAATTCCAAAGCGGAATAAAGCCAAAGAACCGTATATCTGTCTTTTAAATCCTTTGCAAAAAGCATAGCGTCATTAATCTTTTCTTCCCCGTACATATCATAAAAATCCGATATATCAAGCTCCGCGCTGTTAAGCATTTTTAAAATTTCCGAACTCGACGGAACTTCGGCAAGAGTATTTTTAATTTCGTTCCATTTTTCTTCCAAAACAGATTTTTTGTTATCATACATAAAACCGACTTTTTCCTGCAATTCTATTACGCTTTCCGCTACGGATAAAAATATTCTGCGTATATTTTTTTCCCATTTATCCCTATCGAATTTTCGAATTATGGGATATTCCGTTTGCATAATCTTTTCTCGCATAAGCTGTGTTACATACGTTGAATATGCAACGTCCGTTCCATGGCAAAAATACGGTTCGTTTTTCAAAAGACCGACAACTTCAAAAAAGTGCGAAAGATGGTGCTCGCTTCCGGAAGCGGGACGGGAATTGCCCATATACGCCATTGCAATACCGACAGTCACAAGAGCTTTCATAAGCTTTTCCGCGCTTTCATCGGTTCTCATAATTATTTTTTTTCCCATTTTCGATATTTCAAGTGTCGTTTCATACGTAAGATTATATATATAATCGCAAATTTCCTCGCCGTTAATTAAATTGGAAAGCTTCCAATCGTTAAGACAGCTGAATTTTCCGATAATATCGCCATAGCCGGATTTTATCATTTCAATAGGAGCATTTTTTAAAATTTCCGTATCGCCCACTATACATTTCGGAACGTGCGCATTATATGTCACTTTCATTCCGCCTATAATCATCGCCGCACCTTTGGAAGCGTAACCGTCCATTGAAGGCGCAGTTGCAACTATAATATATGGTAAGTTCTTTTTAAAGCTCACATATTTGCACAAATCGTTAATAACGCCCGAACCCACACCCAAAATCAGTTGAGTTTGCTGCGTTACATTTTTTTCAAGAATTTCAATATTTTCCTCGTTCGGTACCAAAAATCCGACCGATTCAAAAATAAGCAAGTTTTCCGTTTTGTTTTTAAGAATGCTCAAAACACGTTCTCCTCCGACTTTATACGTATTTATATCGCAAACAACAAGAATTTTATTATATTTTCCGCAAACATTGTCATCGTTAAGACAGTCAATTGCGTTTTTTCTTATTATCACATTTTCAATATCGCACGTATGAATACGTCCGCAAGTGCATTTCTTTTTTACGCATAAAACAGATTCAATATCCATAATTTCTCAGTTAAACTCCAATTCTCAACATTCCCAAAAATTGTTTTAATATTACAACTTACCTTTGAAAGAAATCCGATATTTTTCCCGATAAATATTCCAACAAAACCGAAACGTCTTTCAAATTAACTTTTCCGTTAAAGTCAAGGTCAAAAATAATATCAAAATTTTGCGGAACTCTTAGGGAATCGCCTGAAAAATACTTAAGTATTGCAAGCATATCCTCCGCGTCCGTAACCCCGTTTTCAGTATAATCTCCCAAAACGCCGTATGTATATCCATTTTCAATTGCAAAACGTTTTAAGTCGGTTGCCAAAGGCGAAAAAAACAACTTAATGTTTTTTGCAAACGAATCGTTTTCAAGCTGTATATTCGGATTTTCGATTATAATATTTTTAACGTTTTCACAATCGTCAAACAAGCCGCCGTCAACGGAAACAATTTCTTTCGGAATGGTTACCGTCATGCTGTTACCGCTGTAACCTATAAGTCGTCCGCCAACAAAAGCAAGACCGGAACCGTTTGTAAGCAATCCAACTGTTTGCGTAGCGTTTCCGCCTCCGATATAAACCGTACCAACAGATTCAGTCATAGGAATAAACGCCGAAAACTTAATTTTTTTATCGGAATCCGATACGGTTTGGTCTATGTATATTATGTTTTCAATGCTTATTTCCGGCATATCTTTGCCGATATAATCCCCCGCAACAACCACAATTAAATATTGCTCGTCCGCTTTATCAACATAACACTCTATTGTATAACTGCCGTCGGCAGACGGATAAAAATCATTGGTTTCGGCAGCAAACGCATTTGTGAAAAAAATAAACATAAACGCAAAAATCGCCGTAGTTAAGGATATAACAAACTTATTTTTCATCATTCTTTTCTCCGATTGATTTGACAAAATTAATTACAAGGCCATTTTACAACAAAATAATTATTTTATATTAAACAAAAATCAAACATTATATAAATTTTATGTAATTTCAATCTTAACCGAAATATATATCCAAAATAAAATATTTCCTCCAACCGTCTTTCCGACTTTTGAAGGAAATATCAAGTTACATTTTAAATACCGTTTTTGTTTTAATTAATCAATCGACATTTTCGTCGCCGTGTTCGTCCATCCATTCGCATGCCGCGTCGTATGCCTCATAATCCAAATCCGCCATTGTATTTGTGTGAAGAACCACACCCTCCGCCTCTTTGGCGTATAATTTTTCGCGATAGAAATCAAGTTGCCATTTCACAGCCTCGGCGGTTGCCTGGCATCTTTCTCCGAAATTATACAAATAACATCCGAACATAAATCTGTTATTCGGCGTAAGCTTTTTTAATGCTTCAAATTTTTGCGGAATATTCTTATATTCGCTTTCTCTCCAGTTCCACATAGTTATTCCGTCAAACATATCCAAATACGGCTTAAAAATCTCGTCTTCCGCATTATTCTCGCCGAATTCATGAGTATATAAAACCATCCACGAATCCAAACGACGTACTTCGTTATTGTGCAATCTTTCAAAAATCTTTTTAAGAACGTTTATATCGTAATCCCGATACTTAAAACCGCCGTCCGGAGTTTTACGTTTAAAATCATCCATAACAATACAACTTATGTTTTTAAACTCCGCCGCTTCCGCAATATTGTTTTCAATCAAATCGGGATTTTCCCATGCGCCAAAACAATCCCACCCAACGTTTTTCAATGTTTTAAAGGATTTGTTATATTGGCGTCTGTTCACGCTCACGCCGCACGGAACCATAAAAGTATTTTTAATTCCAAGATAAAGACACCCCTCCATCGGCGTCATTCTGGATACTTCGTTACATCCGTATCCGTCCGCATTAAGATTAAATCTTCCTTCAGGATGTCCCCACAACCAAAATTTTTCTCTTAAAAGCATAATAAAGTCCTCCTTAATGGTTTTAATCAACCGAATTGTTATTCTTAACGCAAAAATTCTTCAAAATCAAATAAAGCAGTTCTTAAAGGCAAACAAACCGTCACATTTTTCTTTAACCGATAATATTTTTAAGAAAATCAGCCGCCGTTTTAATATCTTTCGCAGGATTATCCCCAACTTCACGTTCAATCGTCAAAAATCCGTTATATCCGATTTTGTCAAGTGCGGAAAGATAATTTTTCCAGTCCACCTGCCCGCTACCAAGCGCAACTTCTTCAAAAGTCCGAGCAGTGGGAATGTTATCTTCGGACGTAACAATTCCGTATACAATTTCGGGGTTGCAGTCGCCCAACTTAACGCCGTCTTTGGCATGCGTGTGAACAATATAAGGAGCAAGATTCTCAACCGCTTTCACAGGGTTATCCCCCGTAACCATAACAAGGTTTGCGGGATCAAGGTTTACCGCAACTCCGGTTGAATTAAGAGTGTCAAGAAAACCTCTCAAAGTAGCGGAAGTTTCCGGACCCGTTTCAATTGCAAAATGAGATCCCATATCGTCCGCAAACTTCGCAAGCTCAAAGCAAGCTTCGTGCATAATTTTATATCGTTCGTGATTCGGATCTTGCGGAACTACTCCGATATGAGTCGTAACAATATCGGTTCCGAGTTCTTTTGCAAGTTCAAGTATTCTTTTGGATTTTTCAATAAGTTCGGGATTAAGTTCGGCATTTCCGAATCCTCTGCCAAGATCTCCGCAAATTGCCGAAAAAACAAGACCGTTTGCCTCCATAACGGAAAGCAATTCTTTCTTTTTTTCTTTTGTCATATTTTCCGGAGCATGGTCGCCTCTTGTGCAATACATCTGTATACCTTGCGCGCCGATTTTTGCGGCGGCTTCAATAGCTTCTCTGTCCGAAAGTCTGAAAGATTCAAGCATTACGCCGATTTTAAAATTCATAATTTTCTTCCTTTTCAAAAAATATAGTGTTACAATGACAGTATATCATATACTGTCAAAAAAATAAATGTAAATGTTGCTTTTTTTTGCAACAATATTGCTTTTTTAATCAATTTGTGATATAATCGAAATACGAAAAAATTCAATATTATATCATATTTTTAACGGAGCGGAATATGTCTGATAATTTTTACGAAAAACACAAAACCAACAACGAACTTCCGATAATTCTGCATACGGATACGCTTATACGAAACGGCTATCTTCACACCGATAATATGGCAACCGTACAGCCAAAATTCAGAGTTCACTGGCACGAAAATTTGGAACTTCTTTATATAATCGAAGGAGAATGCGACGTACTCACGCATACCGTAAGAGTTCACGTAAAGCCGGGAAACATCGCGCTTGTCAATTCAAATATGGTGCATCAAGTGGAAGCGACAACGGAAAAAGCCAAATATTATTGTTTAATAATCGACGCAGCGTTTCTGAAAAGTTTCGGAATCGATATAGAACACACTCTTTTCGAACGGCTTATCAACAATGAAAGCACCTCCGAATTATATCTCGAAGCCGTAAAATGCGCAAAAAGCAATAATGATTACAAAATTCTCGATTTAAAACTTGCCTTGCTGAAGCTCGCCGTAAATTTGGTTAAATACCACACCGACGGCGAATATACGCCGGAACTGTATTCAAATCCCAAAACCGAAACGGTAAAAAAAGCCATAGAATACATACAAAATCATTATACGGAACCTCTGAACGTAGATTCGGTTGCAAAATCTTTGGGATTTACAAAGTATTATTTTTGTCATATTTTCAACGAAATTACAGGCTCAACTTTCATAAACCATTTAAACTACGTGCGTTGCAAAAACGCACGAAAGCTCATACTTTCGGGGAAATGCAACATCACCGAAGCCGCGGAGCAAAGCGGATTTTCCAATATGTCTTATTTTGCAAAAATATATAAAACCGTAATAGGTCAACTGCCGTCGGAAACAAAAGCCGAATCAAAAACTTTTTAACACTCGTTTAATACAAAAAATTCGGATACAAACCGGCAACCGATTTTTTAACGGACTAAATTTGCTTTTTGTCTTTGCTTTTCGCAATCGTTCTGTATTTTCTCGGTGCCACCCCAACATATTTCGAAAAAACATTCGAAAAATAATTCGAATCCTCAAATCCCACCGAATAAGCAATCTCCGAAATTCTGCCGTCGGTTTCCGTCAAAAGTTTTTCGGCAGCCCTGCACCTCGTCCTGTTCACAAATTCGCATATTCCCATTCCGCTTTTTTTGACAAACATATGACTTATGTAAGACCTCGAACAGTGACACAGCAAGCACAAATCGTCAACGCCGATTTTGTTCATATAATTTTTTTCAATATACGAAACAATATGCCCGTATATATAATTTTCACCGCCGTTTTCAATATTCTTGCGAACCTCAAAACCTTTTGTCAAACCTATAAGCGCAAGCATATCGCACAGCGGTTCCGCAAGCGTGGCAACATATTCAAACTTCGGAACTTCTCGGCAAAGTTCGCCGTTATATTTTTCAATAAGCATATCATAATCAATCCCATATTTTTCTGCCGCCGCCATAATTCTTTCATAAGCTTTTTCAAAATTCTTCGCATAGCCGCCAACCGAAACAAAACCGATAACATCGTTTCCGCCCTTTATCGGAAAAACATATTCCTCCGCCCCCATAAAACACATTCCGAAAAAAGCCCCGTCTCGCTTCAAACGTTCCATAACTTTTTTCTGATTACGCAAACACCCGTCCCAAACGGCACGGCATTTTTTCGCATACATACAATATCCGTTTGAATGCACGTTATAAGGTATCAGCGAAACAATGTTTTCGGAAATAAACCCATTCCCCTCGTCGTGAACCGTAATGTTTAATTTGCATTCTTCTTTTAAAAATGTAATATAATTCTTCACCTTTGCAAATTCGTCAAGCATTTTGTCCTCCGAATCTCTGCACAAATTTAAAGATTTTTTGCTTTTTATTCAAGGCATAAATTCTATTTTAATTATATAATATTCTTACTTCAAATGTCAATACTCAAAAAAGAGAAAAAAGAAAAATAATATAAAATAATGCACTCTTATCAAAAATAAAAACACGGAGGAAACAAAAAGTGAAAACAATTCAACACACCGCCGATTTATGCGTAGTGGGAGGCGGCATAGCCGGAATTTGCACCGCCGTCGCCGCCGCCCGCAACGGAATAAAAGTAATACTTATGCAAGACAGACCGGTTTTGGGCGGCAACGCATCTTCGGAAATACGTATGTGGATGGGCGGTGCTCAGGGAAAAGACGTCCGTGAAACAGGCATAGTGGAAGAACTTATGCTCGAAAACTATTACATCAACAAAAGTCTTTGCTACAACGTATGGGATTCCGTGCTCTACGGCATTGTAAAAGCCGAAAAAAACATAACCCTGCTTCTCAATTGCACCTGCCTCGACGCCGAATGCGTCGAAAACACAATAACTTCAATAAAAGGCTGGCAAATGACAAGCGAAACCTTTCATACCGTAAAAGCAAAATATTTTGCCGATTGCTCCGGCGATTCCATTCTCGCCCCGCTCACCGGTGCGGAATATCTGCTTGGAAGAGAAGCAAAATCCGATTTCAACGAAACAATTCCGCCGGATAAAGCCGATAAAAAAACAATGGGAATGAGTATACTCTTTCAAATTCGTGAAAAAAGCGAAAAATGCGAATATATCCCCCCCGATTGGGCATACGTCTACGAAACCGACGAAGCTCTCAACCAACGCCCCCACAAAATAGAAGACGGCACAAATTTCTGGTGGATAGAGCTCGGCGGTATGCAGGACAGCATCCACGATACCGATAACCTAACTCACGAACTGCTAAAAATCGCATACGGCGTATGGGATCACGTAAAAAACAAAGGCGAGCACGGCGCCGATAATTGGGAACTCGAATGGGTGGGCGCACTTCCCGGGAAACGAGAAAGCCGCCGCTATGTCGGCGAATACATCGTCACGCAAAACGACGTTCAAGCCGGCGGTAAATTTCAAGACGCCGTCGCATATGCCGGTTGGAGTATGGACGACCATTTCCCCGAAGGCTTTTATTACAGCAAAGGTCACCCAACAATCTATCACCCCGCCCCTTCCCCGTGGTGCTTGCCGTTGCGTGCGCTTTATTCCGCAAAAACGCAAAATCTTGTTTTTGCGGGAAGAAACATAAGCGTAACTCACGCCGCACTCAGCTCATGCAGAGTTATGTCAACTTGCGGAACCTTGGGACAGGCAATAGGGACAGCCGTTGCCATAGCGGTAAAACAAAATAAAAATATCCGTCAAATAAACGTCAGCGAATTACAGCAAACCCTGCTTTACGACGACGCATACATTCCCGGAATAAAACGAAACATTTCCGAATTAACAAAAAAAGCAAACGTCGCCCCAAAATATTCAAACATAAAAAACGGCGAAGACAGAGCCCTTGGCAACAACCAAAATTGCATAAGCGTAAATCTCAACGAAGAAATATCATTTGAATTTGACGGCTACGAAAACATTTCCGAAATAAGGTTAATATTCGATTCCAACCTCAACCGCCCCAAATACAATATGCCGTGTATGTACAAACTTAACGAGCAAAACTACAAAGTCCCCAAAACGCTTGTAAAAGCCTATAAAATAATCGCTCATACGCCCAACGGAAACGTTGTTGTTTATCAAACAAACAAAAACCGTCAGCGTATGAACAAAATCAAAACGCAAATAACCGCCGATAAAATAAGCGTCATTTCCACGGAAACATGGGGAAATAAAACCGTAAATATTTTTTCCGTCGATTTCAATTAATTCGCATAAATCCGCAAATGCGATGTTCAAAATATTTAATTGTATCCCCATCATAACGCCAAAAAGCTCAAACGGCAAAATGAAGTGAACCCAAAAGTTTAGACAAAAATAAAATATTAAATCATTTGTGA
>CAZJCI010000043.1:0-12733 GCA_964544455.1 uncultured Oscillospiraceae bacterium | reverse complement strand
TAGAGGTTTTTGCCGATAAGTACGGACTTGCAAGAGATTCGGTAATATTGTTGGAACAAATAAGAACCATCGACAAAAAAAGACTTAAAGAAAAAATGGGGCATCTTGACGACGACGTAATGAACCGAGTAAACAGTGCCATAACCGTCAGTTTCGGTCTTGAAGAGGGAATAGGCTCGTTTATCGGATAAGTTACGCAATATTCGGCGAAAAGCAATTTTGCTTTTCGTCCTTTATTTTTTTAAAACAAGCGCAACGGCATGAGCCGAAATTCCCTCTTCTCTGCCGGTAAATCCCATTTTTTCTTCGGTGGTTGCTTTCACGTTAACGTTTCCAAGTTCCGTACACAGCGCGTTGCATATATTTTTTCGCATTTCTTCGGTATAAGGAGAAAGTTTCGGCTTTTGCGCAATTACCGTAATATCGCAATTTCCTATAATATAGTTGTGTTCGTCCATAATTTTTTTTACTTTTTCAAGCAAAACAATACTTGAAATACCTTTGTATTTATCGTCGCTGTCCGGAAAATGTTTGCCGATATCGCCCAATGCCATCGCGCCCAAAAGAGCGTCGCAAAGAGCGTGAATAAGAACGTCCGCGTCCGAATGACCAAGCAACCCTTTTGAATACGGAATTTTCACTCCGCCCAAAAACAAGGCTCTGTTTTCAACAAGTTTGTGCGCATCGTAACCGTGACCGATTCTGAACATAAAATTACCTCGCTGTTCTGCTTTTTATAATCGCTTCCGCAAACGCCACATCGTCGGGATAGGTAATTTTCAAATTGTTTCTTGAAGTTTGGCATAATTTGATTTTAAATCCCGCATTTTCCGCAAGCGAACTGTCGTCGGTAGCTTCAAAACCGTCTTTTTTTGCCGCCGCAACGGAAGCGCAATAAATTTCATATGAAAAAATTTGCGGAGTTTGAATGAGATAAAGACCGTCCCTTTCAACGCTTTCCGTAACAAATTCGCTTTGTGAAGCTCGCTTAACCGTATCGGGACAAACCGAGGCGCAAACCGCAGTCCCGTATTTTTTTGCTGTGATAATTGCGTTTTCAACTTCTTTTTTCGTTATAAGCGGTCTTGCGGCGTCGTGGACGGCAACAAATTCGGTAATATTTTTGTCAAACGCATATTCAAACGCCTTTTCAACCGATTCTTGCCTGGTACTGCCGCCGGGAACAACGCCTATAACTTTGTTAAAATTTCGTCTTTTAATAATTTCGCCGTATTTGGGAATATCCGCTTCCTTTGCACTGATTACAATTTTTGCAATGCTTTCAATGCTTTGAAAAATTTCAAGAGAATATTCTATCATATTTTTTCCGCAAATTTCAATAAGCGGTTTCGAAACTCCGCCAAGACGGGTTCCGCTTCCCGCGGCGGCAATAATCGCCGTAACCGTGCCTTTTGTGCGAGAAGAAATAATTTTTGCGTTTTTTGCAAAAAGCTCCATAACAACTTCCTTAAGGTTTATATTGCACATAAATAATTTTGCAATACAATTTCATACGATTATTTTAACAGATATAAGCTTTAATAAATAGCGATTTGGGTAAATGAATTGTTAACGGAAACTGTAATATATTGTAAATTTTGTCTGCAATCCTTTCCGAAATTCAAAAAAAACGTAAAAATTTTAATTTATTCTCAAAAAACACTTGCATTTTTGCGTCGGTATATATTATAATGTAAACTGCGACGTTTTTTATTGAAATTAAAAACGAATCAACCGAAATCCGGAGATGTATAAATTGAAATTTGAATACGATATTATAACTTCAAGAAAAAATCCGGGAATAATCAAAGCGTGTTCGCTTGCGGACAAAAAATTTCGCGACAAAGAAAATCTTTTTTGCTTTGAAGGGCAAAAACTTTTTTCGGAAGCATTGGCTGAAAACATAAGCGTTTGCGAAGTATATTTCACGGAACGGGCTCAAAAAATGTGCTGGGAAAATTTAATAAAAGCTTATGAACTCGGAGCAAAATTACATTGCGTTACTTCCGAAGTATATGCAAAATTAACTTACGAAAAAGCTTCCCAAGAAATTTTTACCGTTGCCGTAAAAAAAGAGATTCCCGTATTTTCCGAAAACGCCGATTTTTCCCAAGGCTACATAGTGCTTGAAAGCGTAAGAGATCCTTCAAACGTGGGAGCGATTTTGCGCAGTTGCGCCGCTTTGGGAAACAGTAATGTTTTGCTGAGTGCCGATTGCGCCGATGTTTACAGCTATAAAACGTTGCGCGCGGCAATGGGAGCGGTTTTCAAAAATAAAATATACGTAACGGATAATATGGCTTTAAGTTTGGAAACGCTGAAAAAAAAAGGTAACGTATATGCCGCGGCGCTTACCGAAAATGCAAAAAGCATTGCAAACGTCATTTTTCAAAAACAAGACAGCGTTGTAATCGGAAACGAAGGACGCGGAGTTTCGGAGGCTGTGTTGACGCATTGCGACAACACTGTAATAATTCCGATGCAGTGCGGTTCCGAATCGCTTAACGCTTCCGTTGCCGCCGCAATTCTTATTTGGGAAAAGGCACGGCAAACAAATAAAGCCTATTTTAACGGAGATATTTCCGAATAACGTGTTTTACCGACGTGCGCAAAAACGTATCGTAAAAAAACGAAAGGAAATGTGATGAATTAATGGAAAATACCGAAGAAAAAATATGCGCAATGTGGCTTGCGGACGCAATAGGTCCGGGAAACGCTTTGGGAAAAGAGTTGTTTGAAAAGTACGGCAGCTTTTATGAAATTTATAAACTTTCCGAAGCAGGCTATAAAGAGTCCGGAATAGCGGAAAATTCCGCCGTTATGCAAAAACTTTTGAATAAAGATACGGATATATGCAAGACTAATTACGATTTTTGCCGTTATAATTTTTTCGAGGTTATAGAATATAATTCGGATAACTACCCGCAATGCTTGAAAAGTATAAAAAATCCTCCGCCCGTTTTATATGCAAGAGGCAGAATGATAAATTTCGACGAAAACGTGTGTATTTCCGTAGTCGGCACAAGAAGCTATACCGATATAGGTTGGAATTCCACATATAAAATAACTTCGGGACTTGCAAGGTGCGGCGCAGTTGTCATAACCGGGCTTGCAAGCGGAATAGATACGGCGGCAACTCAAGCCGCGCTCGAATTTTCCGGGTTTGCCGTCGGCGTAATAGGAACGGGACTCGAAAGAGTATATCCGTCGGAAAATCAAAATCTTTTTAACGAAATGTATTCCAAGGGACTTATTATTTCGGAATTGCCGCCGTTTTCCGAAACAAGCGGAAAATATTTTCCGGTGCGAAACAGATTAATCAGCGGTCTTTCCAACGGCGTACTTGTGGGAGAGGGCGATATAAGAAGCGGAGCAATAATAACCGCTCAGCACGCAATAGAGCAAGGACGAAAAGTTTTTGCCATTCCCGGCGAAATAGGAAGTTCGGAAAGTTCCGGAGTAAACAGGCTGATACAAAAAGGCGCAATTCCGGTTTTCGAAGCATGGGATGTTTTAAAAGAGTTCGCATATCTTTATCCCTATAAGTTGGTCAATGTCTATCAGGCTCAAAATGTGGATATTCCCGAAAAACGGTCGTCCAAAAAGATTCGAGTAATCGAAAAACGAAAGCGGGACGCAGAAAATAAGTCGCCCAAAACATCCGAACCCGTTTCTTCAAAATCCGATCGGCTCAAAAATGGAAAACCGTTGGAATTTCAAAGAGTGGACTTACCCGAAAAATTGCCTTTGGAGGTTATTCAAGGCTTGTCGGAGCTTGAACTGAAAATATACCTTTATATTTCAGGTTTGGAAGAATGCATAATCGATTCCATAGCGGGCGGAATAAACGAAAATTCAAACGAAGTCGCCGTGGCAATAACCACGCTGGAGTTGGCGGGACTTATAACCGTCGAAGGAACAAAAGCAAAAAAAGTATAATAAAAACTCAATTTCGGCATATATAATAATATTTCGATAGTTATTTTTGAACGGAGAATAAAATATGGCAAATAATCTTGTAATAGTCGAATCGCCGTCAAAAGGCGGAACCATAAAAAGTTATCTTGGCAAAGGATATAAGGTCGTGGCGTCCGTGGGACATATAAGAGATCTTCCCAAAAGTACGCTTGGCGTTGATATAGAAAACAATTTCGAACCGAAATATATAAACATAAGAGGCAAAGGCAAGCTGATAAACGAGCTTAAAAAAGAAGCCAAAAACGCCGATACCGTATATCTTGCAACCGACCCGGACCGCGAAGGCGAAGCAATAGCTTGGCATTTAATGAACGCTCTTTCGCTTTCTCCCGAAAAAGCCAAAAGAGTAACGTTTAATTCCGTCACAAAACCTGTTGTAAAAGAAGGAATAAAAAATCCGCGGGAAATAGATATGAATCTTGTTAATTCTCAACAGGCACGACGTATTTTGGACAGAATTGTGGGATATAAGCTAAGCCCCGTGCTTTGGAAAAAAATAAAAAGCGGTCTTTCGGCAGGGCGAGTGCAGTCGGTGGTTACAAAAATCATTGTCGAACGGGAAAATGAAATAAAAAAATTCAATCCCGAAGAATATTGGACAATCGACGCCAACCTCCAAACTCTTGAAAACAAAAACTTTAAGGCAACTTTTTACGGAACGGAAAAAGGAAAAACGGAGCTGAAGTGCGAAAATGACGCTCAACTCGTGCGCAATGCGGTTGAAAATTCCCCTTTTTCGGTAAAAAGCATAAAAAAATCCAAAAGAACCAAAAATCCCGCGCCGCCGTTCACAACGTCAACATTGCAGCAGGAAGCAAACCGCCGAATGAATTTTCATTCCGAAAAAACAATGCGTATGGCGCAGGAACTTTACGAAGGTATTAACCTCGGTTCTTTGGGAACGCACGGTCTTATTACTTATATGAGAACCGACTCCCTAAGAGTTTCCGAAACCGCCGCCGAAGAAGCAAAACAATATATAACGGAAAAATTCGGCGAACAGTATTGCCCAAAATCTCCCAGAGTCTATAAAACCAAAAAGAACGTTCAGGACGCGCACGAAGCAATTCGTCCCACAAATATGAAGCTTGAACCGGAGCTCATAAAAAATTCCCTTTCCGCCGACCAGTTTAAACTGTATAAGCTTATTTGGGACAGATTTGTTTCAAGTCAAATGGAATCGGCAATTTTGGATACGGTAAGTGTGGAAACGGAAAGCGCGGGATACATTTTCAAAGCGAACGGATATACCGTCAGATTTCCGGGCTTTATGGCGCTTTATGAAGAAAAAAAAGACGACGAAAGCGAAAACGAAAAAGAAATAGGCTTGCCGATTATGGCGGAAGGCGATGTGCTGAAACTTGTTGAAATTTCGCCGTTGCAACATTTCACGCAACCTCCGGCACGATTTACGGAAGCGTCGCTTGTAAAATTTTTGGAAGAAAAGGGAATAGGAAGACCTTCCACATGGGCGGCAATAATAACCACAATTATTTCAAGAGGCTATGTCGAAAGAGAAGGCAAAAATTTTGTTCCCACCTCTTTGGGCGAGGTCACAACAAGACTTATGCAGGATAATTTCGAAGATATTGTCGATTACGATTTTACCGCTCGAATGGAAGACGCCTTGGACGAAGTTGAAAACGGCGAAAGAGATATGCACGACGTGTTGCATAAGTTCTACGACCATTTCGAAACTGACCTTCAAAAAGCCGAAAAGGAAATAGAAAAGGAAAATTATAAAATAAGCGCCCGGGAAACGGATATATTATGCGAAAAATGCGGAAGCAAAATGGTAATAAAAAACGGCAGATTCGGCAAATTTGCGGCTTGTCCGAATTATCCGGAATGTAAAAACACAAAGCCCATCGACGCAAACGGAAATCTCATCGTATCCGATGAAAAATCTTCAACAGACGAAGTAAAATACGCTCCCGATAATGTAAAATGCGAAAAATGCGGCGGAAGAATGGTAATAAAAAAAGGCAGATTCGGAAATTTTTATGCGTGCGAAAACTATCCGGAATGTAAAACCACCAAAGCAATCGCAAAAGATACAAACGTAAAATGTCCTCTTTGCGGCTCCAAAATAGTTATAAAATACGGAAGAAAGAAAACGGTGTTTTACAGTTGCGAAAATTATCCCAATTGCACTTTTTCCGCCTGGGATATACCGTTGGAAGAAAAATGCCCCAAATGCGGCGGCTTGCTTTTGCGCAAAAAAGGAAAAGAAATCGTTTATTGCTATAACGAAAAGTGCGGATATAAAAAATAAATCGCTTTACTCCCAATAAAATTTAACGGAATTTTTGTGAAAGGATTTTTTCTTATGAAAATAATCATAGATTGTATGAGCGGCGATAACGCGCCGAACGAAATAATCAAAGGCGCCGTGGAAGGATCAATCGCAAGTAACGTAGACGTTATACTTGTTGGAAACGAAATTGTTATTAAAGAAGCGTTAAGAGAACTTCCCACCGAAAAAGCCAAAATCGAAATTTTTCACACCGACGCGGAACCGCTGACAATGGAAGACGATCCGTCCAGCGTTATGAAAGAAAAAAAGGATTCGTCCATGGCAATGTCACTGAAGTTGCTTGCCGACGGAACAGGTCACGCCCTTATAAGCGCGGGAAATACCGGTGCGCTTTTTACCGGTTCAACGCTTATCGTAAAAAGAATCAAAGGCATCAGACGCGCCGCGCTCGGTGCAATTTTACCGCCGTTTTCGGGAAATCCGATGATGATAGCCGACGCGGGTGCGAACACCGACGTAACGCCGGAAAATCTTTGCGAATTTGCGGTTATGGCAAATATGTTTATGGAAAAAGTCATGCACGTGGAAAATCCAAGAATAGGTCTTGTAAATAACGGCACGGAAGAGCACAAAGGCACGGAACTTTACAGAAACGCTCACCAAATGCTAAAAGATTATAACTTTAATTTTGTGGGTAACGTGGAAGGCAGAGATTTTCCTCTTGGCGCATGCGATATTCTTGTGTGCGACGGTTTTACCGGAAATGTTGTCCTTAAGCTTACCGAAGGATTCGGACAGTTTATAAAAAATCAGCTCAACGGCATTTTTAAAGCGAATATAGGCTCGTTGGCGGCGTCGGTTATGGTTCTTCCGCAAATAAAAAAACTTAAAAATACTATGGATTATCATAAATACGGAGGCGCGCCCTTCCTTGGAATTTCACGTCCCGTAATAAAAGCCCACGGAAGTTCAAAGGCAAACAGCATAAAATGCTGCATTGCTCAGGCAAAAGAATACGCTCTTTCCGGAATTATTCAGGAATACGCCAAAATGGCGGCAAATCCCGAAGCTTATAAAAAAGATTACAGTTCCGAATCAACCGAACAGAATGAAGAAATTTCGGAAAATACCGAAAATTAAAAGAAAGGCGCAGAAATATGATTGATATGATTTATCCGTTGGATCTTTCGTATCTTGAAGAAAAAATCGGATACACTTTCAAAAAAAGAGAGTTGGCAATTACCGCTCTGACGCATTCGTCCTATTCAAACGAGGTGCGAACCAAAAACGTGGACAGAGAATGTAACGAAAGAATGGAATTTTTAGGCGATTCCGTGCTTTCCGTAATTACGTCGGAATATATTTTCGAAAAATACAAAGAACTTCCGGAAGGCGAACTCACAAAAATACGAGCAAATTCGGTGTGCGAAGCGGCATTGTTCGAATATTCCACCGAAATGCGCTTGGGAGATTATATTTATCTCGGTAACGGCGAGGAAAGATGCGACGGAAGACATCACAAAGCCATACTTGCGGACGCGTTCGAAGCTTTGCTTGCGGCAATATATCTTGACGGAGGCATGGAAAACGCCAAAAAATTTCTTATGCCGTACATAACCGAAAAAATTAATCTTCTCATAAAAGAGGGCAGACCGGAAGATTATAAAAGTCACTTGCAGCAGTTCATACAAAAAAGTCACGGAGATATTCTCGAATACGTGCAAACCGGGGAAAAAGGTCCCGCTCACAATAAATGCTTTTTCTTTGAAGTGCGGCTGAATAATAACGTTATCGGCAAGGGAAAGGGCGGAACAAAACGAGAAGCGGAGCAAAAGGCGGCAAAAGAAGCGCTTATCCTTTTCGGAGAGCTGGAAAACCGTTGATATGAAAAAACGTCATATAAATATTCCTATTTTTATTCCGCATGAAGGTTGCCCCAATAATTGCGTTTTTTGCAATCAACACACAATTACCCAAACTCAAAACGGCGGTTCGCAAAGAGATGTAAGACCGGAAATAGAAAAATGCCTTGAAACAATAGATTTAAATTCGTGCGAGTGCGAAATCGCTTTCTTCGGCGGAAGTTTTACCGGAATTCCTCGCAACGATATGATAAGGCTTTTAAAAACGGCATACGAATATATAAAAGACGGCAGAATATGCTCCATACGCATTTCAACAAGACCGGATTTCATAAACGGCGAAATTTTGGATATTCTTGAACAGTACGGAGTCCGTCACATAGAACTCGGAATTCAAAGCTTTAACAACAGCGTCCTTTCCGCTTCCAAACGCGGTCACAACGCCGAAACGTCAAGGCTCGCTTGCGAAATGATTGTAAAACGAGGCTTTTCTTTAACGGGACAGATGATGATAGGTTTGCCCGGCGCAACGGCTGAAAGCGAAATCGAAACCGCAAAAGAAATATGCGCTCTTGGCGCGGACAGCGCAAGAATTTATCCAACCGTCGTATTCCGTAACACAGAACTTTGTGAAATGAGCAAACAAGGAATTTATACTCCGCTGACAAATCAAGACGCAATAAAACGTTGCGCCGAAGTTTATAAAATATTTGTGCAAAACAACGTTAAGCTTTTAAGAATAGGACTTCAGGCAAGCGAAGGACTTGACGATAAAAACGTATACGGAGGAGCTAACCACAGCGCCGTCGGCGAAATGACAATTTCGCTTTATTATTTTAATATTATGCGAGAAATTTGTCTTGATATATTGAAAAACGGCGAATTGAAACGAGGAAATGTAATTGCAATTACAATTTTTTGCGCCGTGGGCGAAACCTCAAAAGTTTCGGGGCAAAAACGAACCAATAAGGAAGCGATTTCAAAACTGTTTTGCAGTTACGGAATTAAGGTGTGCAAAATCAAAATATGTCAAAATAAAAACATTGAAAAAAACCGTGTGAAAATTATAACGGAAGTAATAAAAAAGCGAGGTGACGACGGTTGTATTTAAAAGCTCTTGAAATGAGAGGATTCAAATCTTTTCCGGATAGAACAAAAATGGAATTCGGCAAAGGAATTACGGCTGTCGTAGGTCCCAACGGAAGCGGAAAATCCAACATTTCCGACGCGGTAAGGTGGGTATTGGGCGAAATGTCCCCCAAATCTTTGCGAGGCTCCAAAATGGAGGATGTAATTTTCAGCGGTACGGCAAAAAGAAATCCCACCGGATATTGCGAAGTATCGCTTATTATGGATAACAGCGAACGGGAACTTTCCGTGGATACCGAAGAGGTAAAAATTACCCGAAAATATTTTCGTTCCGGCGACAGCGAATATAAAATCAACGAAAAAACTTCAAGGTTAAAAGATATTTACGAACTTTTTCTTAATACGGGAATAGGAAGAGAAGGCTATTCCGTTGTGGGACAGGGAAAAATCGCCGAAGTAATTTCGCAAAAAAGCGACGAAAGACGGCACATTTTCGAAGAAGCCGCGGGAATTTCAAAATTCCGATACCGCAAAAACGACGCTACAAAAAAACTTGCCGAAACCGACGCAAATCTTGTCAGAGTCACGGATATAGCCACGGAAATAGGTTCAAGAATAGGCGCTTTGGAAAAAGAAGCGGAAAACGCAAAAAAATATATAGTTCTTGCGGACCGAAAAAAAGAACTCGAAGTCGCCGTTTGGTTTGATAAAATAACAACCGCCGCGCTTGAAAGCGAAAAATACGAAGTTAAAACGGCTCTCGCAAAAAGCGATTACGAAGCCAAAGAAACGGAACTTGAAGAATCGGAAAAACGAACCGCGGAACTTTCGGAACTGCGACAGCTGTCTGTCTTGGAAGCCGAAGATATACGAGGAGAACTTTCCGAAAAAGAAAGCGAAAAATCCAATCTTGAATCGTTAAGGTCTCTTTCTAAAAACGATATTGCCCATCACGAAGCAACAAGAAACGCTCTTGCGGCGCAAATAAAGCAAATTTGCGAAGAAAATATTCCTCGTCTGGAAAAAGAACTCGAAAAAGCAAAAGAATTTGCCGAAAATATGAAAAACGATTCGCAAAAAGCAAATTCCGATAAAGCGTCGGCGATTATCGAATCGGAAAATTCAAAAAAATCGCTTGCGGAAAAAGAGAACGAATACGAAAAAATTTCCGCCGAATTAAGACGGGCAACCGAAAATCTCACAAATGCAAAAATAAGCGAAGCCGCGGCGGAAAACGCCGCAAAATCCGAATCCGATAAACGTAATTTTATTAACGCCGAAATAGCAAAAGCGTCGGAAGAAAAGAAGCAAACCGAATTGCTTTTGCAAGCCGCAACCGCAAGAAAAATCAAAATAGAAGCGGAAAAAACGGAATTGGTTACGGAACTTGCAAACGAACAAAAAAGTTTTGAGCAAGCAAGCGCAAACTATAATTTAAAAATTCGAGAACGCAACGAGCAAAACGCTCTTCTTGTTTCGGATATTCACCGAAAAGAAATGTTGGAGCGAATGGATAAGCTTTTGGAAGGCTATCCGGGAAGCGTAAAAGCCGTTGTCAACGAATCGGGTATTTCGGGCATATGCGGTCCCGTATCAAGACTTATCACGGCAAAAGAAAAATACGTTACGGCAATAGAAACCGCATTGGGCGCCGCAGTTTCCAATATAGTTACCGAAAACGAACAATCGGCAAAAGCCGCAATCCAATTCTTAAAAGAGCACAATTCCGGAAGAGCCACTTTTCTTCCCCTAACTTCAATTCGAGCAAACGTAATCGCACAACCCGGACTTTCAAACGAATCGGGCTATATCGGAACGGGAAGCGAATTGGTTTCCTACGAACCCAAATACGAATGCGTTGTCGGCTATCTTTTGGGGCGTACCGTTGTAGCGGATAATATAGAAAGCGCGTCGAAAATCGCTCGCAAATACGGTTATAAATTCAGAATAGTAACGCTTGACGGACAGCTCATAAACGCGGGCGGTTCCTATACGGGCGGTTCGGCGGCAAAAAGTTCCGGCGTTATGTCTCGCGGGGCGGATATCGAAAAACTTGAACTCAGAATAAAAAAGACCGAATCGGTTATTGCCAAGCTGAATTCGGAAATCGAAAATATTCTCGAACAAAAAGAAGAATCCGAAAATTTCATTCAAGGATTGAAAAACGACCTTTCCAACACGGACGCCGCTCTTTATAAAAACAACGGCGACATAAAGCTTTATAATGAAAAAATTTCGGCGTGCGACGAAAGAATAAAAAATACCCAAGCGCAACTTGAAGAATACGGCAGCGGAGTAATTCTCGAGCGCATAAATCGGTTGCGCCAAGAGCGTGAAGAAGCCGAAAAAAATAAAAATTTGCTTGAGGAACAATTGAAAAAAGCTCAAAATGAGTCCGAAGTTGCAAGGGATAAAGCCGAAAATGCACAAAAAACTTTGGCGGAATTAAATTTAATTGCTCTTTCCAAAGAAAAAGACTGTGTTTCGGCAATAGAAAAAACGGACATAGCCGCAAACGGATTAAAAGAAGAAAAAGAAAAACTTAACGGATTAATTCAAAATGACTCGGAACTTTCACAAAAGTTATCCGACGCAAAAAGTCTTGTGGAGGGCGGCGAAGAAAAAATAATTTTAGCCGAAAAGGCTATTTCCGAATGTAAACAACGTTTGGAAGATAAAATAGGCGAAAGCAACGAACTTGAACGGCAATTAACCGAAATAAGAAACCGAGAACGGGAACTTATGAACGATAAGGAGTTGTTTTTTAAGGAGTTGACTCGTTGCGAAAACATATTGGAAAACAACAGGAATACATACGATTCGCTGACCGCAAAACTTTTCGAAGAATACGAGCTTACTTATTCGGAAGCGGAGGCTATGAATCTGCCTAAACCCACACCGGAGTTTAACACGGAGCTTGCCTCCGTAAGAGCAAAAATTCGGGCGTTGGGTTCCGTAAACGTAAATGCGGTTGAAGAATATAAAGAAACCAAAGAGCGTTACGACTTTATGACAGCGCAAATAAACGATCTTCAACAGTCCAAAAAGAGTCTTGAAAGCGTAATTTCAAGGTTGGAAAAGGATATGAAAGTAATGTTCGGCGCGGCAATGGAAAAAATAAACGAAAGCTTTAAAGACGTGTTTGTGGAACTTTTCGGCGGCGGAAGCGCCGAAATAGTTATTACCGAACCGGAGAACATTCTTGAAAGCGGAATAGAAATCAATATTCAGCCTCCCGGAAAAATGGTAAAAAATCTTTCGTTGCTCTCCGGCGGCGAGCAAGCGTTTACCGCAATCGCACTTTATTTTGCAATACTTAAAGTCAATCCCGCGCCGTTTTATATTTTTGACGAAATAGAAGCCGCGCTTGACGATGTAAACGTCGCAAGATTCGGCAAATATTTAAGGCGCAACAGCAAAAGTACGCAATTTATAGTAATTACTCACAGGCGAGGAACAATGGAAGCCGCCGATACCCTTTACGGCGTAACAATGCAGGAAAAAGGCGTTTCAAACTTTCTTAAAGTCAATATCGAAGACGTCGAAA
>CAZJCI010000042.1:0-12973 GCA_964544455.1 uncultured Oscillospiraceae bacterium | reverse complement strand
GGAAAGTTGAAGTGTTGCGGTGATAAGAGCGGTTTTTAGCTGTAATTTCTTGTATGGTTGCGGCGGTAAGGGCAATTTTTGCGCTTTAACCGAACGGCGGGCAGAATACGCAAAACCCAAAAAGCCGCAAAAATCAAAATTTCCCACAATCCCCCAAAAAAACCTACCCAAAAGGAAAGTTTTTGTCCAACTTTTTTCAAAAAGTTGGCGGTTTCCAAAGGCGGCGCCTTTGGTCGCGGTTCGCAAACCGCGAAATTTCTATGGCTGACTGCGAACGGCGACGGTGCGGCGGCTTTTGTCGCAGTTTCGTATGCGGTACGGCAGTAATGAATATTCCCGAAAGCGGTAATTAAAATCGCTTTCGGGAACGTTTGTTTTTTTGCGTTTTGTTTTGCAATGCGGAATTTGCCGAAAAATCGGTTTGTCGCAAAAAATCGGCAAATATTTATACGGTCAAAGTGATTTTTTCGCTGTTCCATGCGGTTATGCAAAGCGTGAGTTTTTCGGAATTTCCAAGATTTCTTGTTTCCACGGTTACGGTTTTTTCTTCGCCGGCGTCCATAAAGAACCAGTTATCGCTTAAATAGCTTACGGTTTTATCTTGACCGATTTCAAGCTTTACGGGGTATGCGGGCATATTTTGGCATTTTAGGCGCACTTGAACCGTAACTCTGTTTTCGTGTTTGACGGTTTTTATGATTTCGGCGCAAAGTTGCGATTTTTCGGCGGAAGCGATTTGTTCTTTTATAAACGGCCCGTTTTCCAAAATCATATTTTCGTGAGGTTTTTCTCGCCATTCGTCTCGGAATTTTTTATCCGACATAACGGAAAGGCACTTTAGGGGATAAAAGCATTGCGAAACAGTTTGGTTGTTGCATGTGAATTTTGTTACCGCAAAAAAGTCTTTGTCTTTCCATTCCGACGGAATTTTAAAATCTGCGCAAAGGGCTTGCGTTATGTAGGTATCCGCTCCGATTATGCATTTTGCGGATTGAGAATGAACTTTTTTGAAATCGGGAGCAAAAATATCAAGCGTAGCTGTCGCGCTTATTTCTTCGCAACTTTCGTTTATGACTTTTACGGGGATATTAACCGTTTCCTCGGGGGCGTAATCGAGTTCTCGCAAAGAGGCGAAACACAAAATCGGCGCATAGGAATTTTTTACGGCGTAATAGGGAGCTACGGTTTCGCCCAAGCCGTCCACCATTTGAATTGCAACGGTTGTCCAACTGCGTTTGAAAACCCACGGCATTAGTCCCACGCAATGCGGATAGGCTTCTCGCAGTGACTGACACATAATTTGATAGAATTCGTATGCCGCAAGTTGCGTCGCTTCGCAAAGGTTTTCAAGATTTATTCCTTTTAAGTTTGCAATGTGACTTGCTCGGGACAACATTCGGGGGATTCTATCGGGTTGATATTCGGTGAAATGATTGAGAAGTTCGGGAAATTCGCTTCGGAAAGATTCCGACATTATGTTTTGAAGCGACGCCGAATATTCTTTGGCGTTTATTTGTTGGCGCAGACTTTTTGCGTTGGGGAAGCAGTGTATTCCGCATTCCGCCATTAACGGCAAATCGCCGAATTGTTTTCGGTACCAAACGGGTTCCCAATCTCGGTAGCTGTGCATACTGCCTCTATCGGGGCTGACTCGATAGAACTTTCGTGAAAAATCCAAATCCTCTATGTTTCGCTGAATTATATACATTGCGGCGTTGCAATCCACGTGATAGGCTCGGTGTTCGTTTCCTCCGCAGTGAACCGCAAGAGAGGGGTGATTGCGGATTCGGTAAAGATACCAGCACACCTGATTTTCAAGCGTTTCGCCGTTCCAAAGGGGGCTGTTGTGGTTTGCAAGGAAAGAATCCTGCCAAACCATAAGTCCGAGCTCGTCGCAAATTTCATAAAAACAATCGTCTTCCGGCATACCGCCGCCGCTCCAAACTCGGAGCAACTGAATGCCTGCGTTTTGCGCCTGTTCCAACGCCCAGCGGTAATCGTCGCGATTTGCTTTATAAAGAAAATCAATGGGCATCCAATTCATACCTTTTAAGAACATTTTTTTGCCGTTGACGGAAAAGTGATAGTTGTCCCAACGTTGGCGGTATTTTCTGCCGGCGGATTCATGCTGTTCTATTATGCGTATTCCGGTTTTGAACTCCAGCGAATCCAACAATACGCCGTTAAAGCGCAGTTCTATTGCGACGTTATATAATTTGGCGGTTCCGAGTCCGTTGGGATACCACGGTTGAATGTTTTTAAGTTCGATGTTTTTGCGGTAAATTTGCAGGTCTTGTCCTTCAAGGGTAAAACCGCTTTTTTGGTAATCGTATAATTCGTAATCTTCGGCGTTTTGATATACCGTTGCGTTTTCGTCGAAAATTTTTATCGCTATGTTTACCTTTTCGTCCGACATAATTCCCGAAAGCCCGTTTGAATATGCAAAAATGTAATCGTATTTTTCGCCTGCGGACATAAGCACGGAAAGTTCTCGAACCTTTTCTGTTGCGATGTTGAGTTCCAAGCCCATAACTGCGTTGTTTCCGTCAACGCTTTTTGTATAGAGATAGGGGCGGGCAAGGTGTTTTTTGGGCATAATTTCGATTCGGACGGAACGCCATATGCCGAACGTGTTGAAATCGCCGTTGCTTGTGGAGGCGTCTTTTGCAACATTCCAAGGAATGATTGCCGTGCTGTCGTAAAAATTGTTACCGTTTATGCCGTAATAACGTTTTTCTTCGGGAAGTCCGTAGTTATACGCTTTAAGTTCGACGGTAAGTTCGTTTTCGCCGCAGGTTAAAAATTCCGCAACGTCGCACACGGGACCGCCGAACATTCCTTCGTGGTTACCCAAAAATTTGCCGTTAAGCCATACTTTGGAATAATAGCCTATTCCGTCGAAAACAAGATAGGCGTTTTCGGACTCGGGATTTATTGTTTTTTGGACGTTGAATTTTTTGCGGTAATACCAAACGTTGGTATCAAAATCCCGATAGAGTTTGCTGTTTGTGCCCTCATAGGGATTCGGCAGAATGCCCGCTTCGTTTATGTTCCAATAGGTTGCTGCGGGAATTGCGGCTTTGTGAGGAAAGGTTATTTCGGATATTTCTTCTACGGGTGCGGGAACATAGTTAAATTCCCAAATTCCGTCAAGTGAAATATGGTTATTGCCTGTTCTTTTTTCGATGTAGAACGGTGTTGAAATTTTCATTTTTGGTGTTTTCTCCTTTATTTTATTTTTTGATTTGTCGCTATTCTACATCTTATCGGGGCGATTGTCAAGAAATTTCGCATTATGAAATTTTGGGTTGACTTGCGCCTGCGAAAATGGTATAATTAATTGCGAAAGAGGGTGAATTTATGCCGAATTCGGTGGAAAAAACAATGCGGCTGCTGCGGGCTTTGTCCGATTCCCGCAATCAACCGCAAAATCTTGCGATTCTTGCGGAAAAAACGCAAATTAACAAAAGCACGGCGGCGCACATTTTAAAAACGCTTTGCGAGTTGGGATACGTGCAAAAAATTTCGCATACTGCGGGATATGTTTTGGGGGCGGAACTTCATTTCCTTACAAGATACGGACGTTATGGGGAAAGCATTATTGCCGAAAGTCATTCCATTCTTGAACGTATGCACCGCGACAGCGGCGGAACGGCTGTTTTTGCGGTGCTTAGGGGCGGGAAAAAATATATTATCGACAGGGTGTGCACGGACAACATATATTCCGACGGCGAGGCGAGCATTTTGGGGGACGACGTATACCGAACGGTGACCGGCAGAGTTTTGCTTGCAAATTCCGAGCCCGACGTTGCTTTGGAGGTTTTTGAATCTTTGGGGCTTCCCCAAAAGAGCGAGTGGGAAAACGTTAAAAACCGAAACGATTTTTTGCGCCGACTTTCCGAAATTCGAGCTTTGAACTGTCTTTATACGGAAGCCGTTCAAAACGGAGTTGTTTGGCGTTCGTTTTCCGTGCCGATATTCGAAAACAAAAAGTGCGCGGGTGCGTTGGGGCTTGCAAAACGGTTTGAACCGGAAGAAAAATTTGAAGTTTCCGATTTTAAAAAGCTTTGCGATATGATGAAAAAATGCGGAAAGGAACTTGAACGGCGGCTGAAATTCAGGCAATAAAAATTAAACGAAAACCGCACGCAAACAAACGGACGGCGAGGGCGGTTTTGCGAAATTTCGGGCGGTTTGCGATTTACGGCGCGATAAAGAAAATAATATAATTTTGAGTTTTTTTAAAATGCTATTGACAAATTCCTACCGAAATGATATACTTTTAACATAGATATAATTCCTGCTTTTGGAGGCTGAATTTATGAACGCTTACGGCAACGAACAAATTAAACGGGTTACCGCCGAACTTTTGGACGGGCACGGCAAATCCGAACTTATAAATACGGAAAACGCAAAATCTCTTCCGAACAAAAACGCCATAATTAACGTTATTGAAGAACTTAAAAAGGTTATTTTCCCGGGATATTTCGACGACTGCTATTGCGCGGACGGAATTTCCGAATATTATGTTGGAAACAAGCTTTCGGAAATATTTTCCGTTTTATCCCGTCAAATCGAAATTGCGTTTAGCTATGACGACGGCGAAAATCTTTTGAAAAACGAAATTAAAGAAAAAAGCGAAAAAATATGCGTGGGATTTTTTCAAAAGCTTCCTTATATTCAGCAAATGCTTTATAAGGACGTGCAGGCGTTTTTCGACGGCGATCCAGCCGCAAAAAGCAAAGAGGAAATTATTTTTTCCTATCCGGGGCTTGAAGCGATATACGTTTACAGAATTTCGCACGTGCTTTATTGCGCTAACGTTCCCTTTATTCCGAGAATTATGAGCGAATACGCTCATTCCAAAACCGGTATCGACATTAACTCGGGCGCGGTTATCGGGGAATATTTCTTTATCGACCACGGCACGGGGATTGTTATCGGTGAAACTACGATAATAGGTTCCGGAGTTAAAATTTATCAGGGCGTTACTTTGGGCGGACTTTCCACGAGGGGAGGGCAGGCGTTAAAGGGCAAAAAGCGGCATCCCACCATTAAGGATAACGTTACGATTTATTCCGGAGCTTCCATTTTGGGCGGCGAAACGATTATCGGCGAAGAAGCCGTTATCGGCGGCAACGCTTTTATTACCGAATCCGTTCCCGCAAGAACAAAGGTTAGCATTAAAAGTCCCGAGTTGGTCTTTAAGGACAGCGGATTTAAAAAGTAATTTGCATTAACATTATGAAATTTGGTGGCGTTGAATATGATGATTTCGACCAAGGGCAGATATGCCTTAAGAGTTATGATTGACCTTGCGGGGCACGATTCGGACGAATATGTTTCGCTTAAGGGAATTTCGGAAAGACAGAAAATTTCCATGAAATATTTGGAGGCGATTGTTGCCGTGCTTAACAAAGCGGGTTTTTTGCAATCGCTCAGGGGCAAAGACGGCGGATACCGTCTTGCGAGAAGACCGCGCGAATATACGGTGGGCTCGGTGCTTAAGCTGACGGAGGGTTCGCTTGCGCCTGTTGCGTGCCTGGAGGGCTGCGACACGGTTTGCCAAAGTTCGGACGGGTGCATTACCCTTCCGCTTTGGCAAAAACTGGACGGCATTATTGACGATTATCTTGAAAGCGTTACTCTGGAAGACCTTTTGAACGGGGCTGTTTGAGTTTGTTGCAAACAATAAGAACATAATCGAATCCGCAAAACGTTTGAACAAACTCTCCGTTTTCGGAAATTATTTCGCCGGTAAGCGCATTTTGAATATTTTTATACGAGCAAGTGATTTTTACGTCTTTTTTATATGACGAATATGTTGAAGCGCAAACGGCGAGAATTTTATCGGCTGATTCCCATGCCGTGATTTTTATTTCCGAATCGTTTGCGGCGATTTTATCGGTAGCCGCATAATAGGGCTTCCATACGGCTTCTTCAAGAGGAAAATTATCCAGCGCGTTCCATATTTTCGACATCGTTTCAAGCGGTTCGCCTATATCTATCGGCTTTGGAACCGAGCCGTGAAGAAGAGCTATTGAAGACGCGTTTTTAAAGGTCCACACGGGATCGTTGGAATAACACAGAGAATAAACGGGAACGCCGGTATCGACGCCGGTGAATTGGGCGCGGAGCAAGGTTTCGGGCATTTTTGAAAGCTCGCCTCGCAGCAACAGCGATTGAAACGTTTCGCCCTCCCAAAGAGAGTCGCAAAAATACAGCGCGGCAAGGTTAAACGCTCCGTAAGAATGAACGTTCACCGTGCCTTTGCGGCTTTTTACAAAAGCGTATATTTTTTTCATAAAATTGCGTATTTCCCAAACGGGATATGTCATATTTACGTTTCCGTCGGAATCGGAATAGCCGCAACCGTGGCGGCGGTTACAACATTCTTTTGGGGCGGCGAGCGTGTCGAAATAAAGACCGTCGAAACCGTATTCGTCGTAAAGCTTGGTTATTCCGTTGTAAAGAATGTCGTTCCAACGGCTTTTCATACACACGGGTAAATCTCGCTGATAGGGGAATCGGTACCAATATCCGAAACTGAATTTTCCCGCTTCTCGGACAACTTCGTCGCCGTATTTTGACCACACGGGGGAGAGGGTTGAAATTTCATAGCCGAAATAAGGGATTACTTTTATGTTTCTTTTGTGACATTCCGAAATTATGAACTTAATTCTGCGAGAGGTATCTTCCGTGAGAAAGGGCGAATTTTGAATATCGTTCCATTTTTCGTGTACATATAAAACTTCGACGCCGAGCCGTTTTAATCTGTCGAATCCGTTTTCGGCAAGTTCTTTTTCGTTTACGCTTCCGTCGGCGTTTTTTTTGCCCGACAAAAATTCGTCGTAATCGCACAGGATTTTTTTAAAGCAATCCAAATGCAAGCTTCTTTGATAGAATTCTCGTTTGGGATAAGGTTTTACGGGGGTTACAAGCATACCGAACTTTATTCTGAGCGGCATTAAATCCATTGCCTGCATATTGTTTTCGCCTTTATCGCTCCATATGTCGGCGCAAGAATCCAAAATATTAAGCCGTATAATAAAGCAGTCGTTTTCTTCAATGATTTCGACGGCTTTTGTTTTATCGGCGTTTTTCCAAAATCTGTTATCTTCGAAAAACACTCCCAGTCCGCATTTTTCGCCGCCAAGATATATTTGTTCTTTAAAAGCGCAACGGAATCCTCCGGACGGTATTGCGCCGGCATAATCGAGGCTTGTGTTTGAAAGTTCCTGCGAGTTTCCCAAAAGACCGCCGAAAGGAAAGGTGTGATAGAATTTTGCAACGCTTTTTTTTATGGGAAATTCAATGTTAAATTTATCGACGTCGAACGAGTCGGTTTTGAGTTCTTCCAGCCCGAACACCTGAGCCACGCTTCTGCCGCGAGGCATAACGCTTACGGTTATATCGTCGCAACCGTCAAATTCAACTCGGTGCGAAACGTTTACAACGGTCGTATCGGATTCGAAAGTTGAAATTACCGTTTTTTCCGTTTCGGTACCGTCGGACATAATGTAATTGTGCGATTGGTTAAAAACGCATTTTTTACCTTTTGAAAAAATATTTACGGTTATGGGCTTTGCAAGAATTTCGTTATTGTTTACCGTTATTGACGAAAACAAAGCTCCGTTGCTTCCGATTGTATAATTTCGGTTGGGAACGGAAATAACGCAAGCGTTTTTGCTTTTTTCGGCTTTTACAAAAGATGTATTTTCCACCGTTTTTTCCTCCGTTAATGCATTCTGAAATCTATTTCATACGGAATAGGATATTTTTCAAGTACTTCCTTATCCGAAATTTGGTTTTCCGGCTTGTTTAGGACAGCCGACAATTCTTTTTTATATAACATTATCCATATATTGGAAATTGCGTATTCGCCTTCGCGCACGTCTTCAACCAGCAAAGAAGAGTTTATGTATTTTTTTGCTTCTTCAAGCTTTTCAAGCATTACAAGACATTGCCCGTTATACATTTTCATTCTTCCGTTTTCTTTTAAAACGACGCTTAAATTATTATAAAATTCCGTAAAATCCGAGTATTTTCCGCATTTTATTGCAATTTCCGCATATTTTACCGCAAGAGGGATATATGCGGGACATATTTTTATCGCTTTTAAAAGGCATTCGTAACCGTATTCAACGTTGTTGCGGACGTTTGCGCAAAGCAGTCCCAATGCCGCCAGATTATAATATTCGGCTTTCAGGTTGACCGATTGCGATAAATATTCGTAAGCTTTTTCATAGTCAAGGTTTGCGTAATAAATTATTCCGAGAATGTACATATCGAAAAATGTCTTTTCTTTTTTTGCGGTTATGAGCGGTATCCATTTTTTATCGTATATAAACGCCGTGTTTTCATTGCCGATACAGTCGTCGTTTTTTAGCAACGAAAGGTAATACCGTTCGTCGGGTTTTGCGCTTTCGGGGGGAAATTCGCATTTTTCGTTAAAACGCCTGTTGTTAAGCGTTTCTGCCAAATATCCTTTTCCGCAACCGTAATATTTTATGGGTTCAACGGATTCGGCTTGGAAAATGTTGCCGAAATCTATGCTTGAGGGTACTTTTTTATCTATTTTGCCGCAAATTTCGTTATAATCGCCGTCGTTGCCGTTTAAATCGATTCCCGTATATACTTCTTTCCAAGTAATAAGTTCTCCGGGGTTTATGAGGAAATGTTCGAATTGCGTTTTGCACAGTCCGGCTTGAATTTCCAAATAATCGCGGTTGGTGCCGTTTCCGTCGGAATTTGTCAGCCATTTGTTCCAATGACAGCCGCCGGGGGCTTTTCCCCACATAAAGGTTTTTCGTCCTTGCAATATGTTATCGGAATATTGAAGCAAGCCTTTGCCGTTTTTTTCAAGGCAGGAAATCCATTTTTTGTTTTCTTTGGGAATATCGTAAAAATAATCTATTGCTATATTTGAATTTTTTGCGTATGAAATATCGGTGTTGTTTCCGAAAGGAACGCCTATTTTGGAAATTTTATATCCGCCGTCTCGATAGGAGGTTACGAAAGTTTGGTTTGCGGGCACGAAAATTCTGGTGTTTTCGGTTTCTTCCACGGCAATATTCGACCACCAATACATATATGTGGGCTCGTCTTTTGCGTTTTTTACCGTTACGGAAATCAGCAATTTGTCCGCTTCCAAAGCGGCTTCTATGCAAAAAGTCAAACCTCGTATTTCTTCGTATTCGTACATACGCAGAATTTCGTTGCCGTTTTTGCCGATGACCTTTCGGGCAAACAGTTTATCGCACGTGAAATACGTATGTCCTCTTACGCCGATATTCCATTCCACGCCTCCGGCGAACCATGCGTTTCTTAACGCCAAATTTGCGAAAATCAGCGAATCGTTTTTGTAAACAAGCTCTTTTTGCATTTTTTTATCGTATAAAGACCAAAGCCGACCTCCCAACGACGGAATAAATTCCGCTTTGAGATAGTCGTTTTCGAGAACGGCGGCGTCGTAAAGCGTTTCTTTAAAAACCCGATTATACATATTTTGCGTTTTGTAGGGGAGAATTGAGGCGACCATTCCTTTTCCGAAATTGTTTGCGGTTTCTTTATCGACGCTTTCGTCGCATATGAAAAACGGTACTGCGGACGGTTTTTGAATATCCGCCAACGAACCGGAATCGCCTATATCGGCACTGTGCAGTTTGATTTTTTTAAAAGTTAACATTCGTATTACTCCTTGTATTATTTAATTATAATTTTAATATGCGCTTATTTACGGAAACGAGTCGGGGGCGGGGTGGTTGACCGCTTACGTCGGGCGGTTTTGCAAAGGTTGTTTACATATTGTTTGCCGTTTATATTTTATATAAAAACTGCGGATTTTTAAATGTATATAACTATGTTTTATTTGTATAATTCGCCTTTATTTACAAAAAATTAACTCAAAATCTTTGTAATATTATTACGAATAATCTATAATGAAGTGAATTCTTGCGAGGTGCTTGAAATGCTTGAAAACGAATATTTGAATTTTGATATTTATGAAGTTTGCACTATTGTTAAAAAATGCGAAACGGGCGTTTTTGATTTTCAAAACGTGTGCCGAGAATGGGACGGGTTTGTGTTTTTTGTTGAAGGCTCGGCGTCGCTTTTGTTTTCCGGAAAGTTTTTTCAAAACGTTTCCGCAGGAGAACTTGTGCTTCTTAAAAAAGGCGATAACTACGGTTTTTATTCCGAAAACGGATGTTCGTATATAACAAGCGCGTTTTTCTTTACGGAAGATTCGCAAAAAAGCGTTTGCTCTTTGCCAAGGGTTATAAAATGTTCTTCGGAACTTTCCGCAAGAATTTTCGAAATGAAGGATATTTGGGAAAAACGTTTGTTTGAAAGCAATATGTTTTGCAAAATACAGTTGCTTTCGCTTTATTTGGAAATTGCAAAACTTGAAAAATACCGAAAAGCGTATGATTACGATTTTGCCGTAACGCAGGCTTTGGAATTTATTCACAATAATTTTAAAAGAAACTTTACAAACGAGGAAATTTCGAGGTACTGTTCCATGAGCGGTTCTTATTTGCGCTCGAAATTTTTGAAATGCGTGGGCGTGACAATTACGGAATATCGAGATGGGCTGCGTTTGAAAGCCGCCAAAGAATTGCTTACGGGAAGAATTTTCAGCGTTAAGGAAACCGCCTTGGAGCTGGGGTTTTGCGACGTTTATCATTTTTCGAAATTTTTTGCCAAGCATACCGGAATTTCTCCCGCAAAATATGCGAAAGATTTTTTTGAAAGGAAATAAAACAATGAATACTTACGGAATAAGCGTTTGCGCCAATAAAATAGGCAACGGAGTTCTTATCGCGGAAAACAACGGAACAAAAGCTTTTGAAATTGAATATGAAAATCAAACCGTTACGGCGAAAGTATATTTTTTAAACTGCGACAAGCCGCTGATATTAACTGCGCCCGCACAAAAAACGGACAGTTTGAAGCTTAGTTTTCACAGAGCCCGCATTGAACTTTATGTTAACGAAAAACTTATGGACGAAGAATGGCCATGCTCGAACAATCTTTTGGAAAACGTAAGGTATATTGGCTGGGCGATTTATATAACCGCTATTACAAAGCCCACCGAGCCGCAACCCGTTGTTTTGGGCGAATTTACCGACGCAGAGGGCTGGAAACCCGACGAAAACGTTTTTGTGGGCGATTGTATGCCGTATTCTTGCGACGGCAGGTATCATGTGCTGTTTCTTAAGGACAGACGCCACCACCAAAGCAAGTACGGTTACGGCGCGCATCAGTGGGAGCATATTTCGACTGCCGATTTTAAAACATGGCAAATTCATCCTATGGCTGTTGAAATAGACGCTCTTTGGGAGGGTTCGATATGCACGGGTTCGCACGTTAAAAAAGGCGAAACGCATTATCTTTGGTATACCGTGAGAACCTGCGACGGTTCGCCCGCGCCGATTAGGCGTTCCGTTTCTTCCGACGGTTATCATTTTAAAAAGGACAGAAAATACAGTTTTACGCTGAGTGAAAAATATAATCAAGCCTCCGCAAGAGACCCAAAGGTCTTTTTGGGTGCGGACGGATTATATCATATGTTTCTTACAACAACGTTGGTTTCGGAAAACAGGGGTTGTCTTGCTCACCTTGTTTCGGAAGATATGGAAAATTTCCGTGAACTTGAACCCATTTATGTTTCGCCGACTTCCGACGAACCCGAATGTTCCGATTATTTCTTTTTTAACGGTAAGTATTATCTTGTTTACAGCTTACTTGGAATCGGACGATATATGTATTCCGAAAAGCCGTTTTCGGATTGGCAAATTCCCGAAAATTCGGATATTCCCTGCAAATCCGTGCCGAAAGCGGCAATTTTTAACGGCAGAATTATTTTTTCGGGATTCGACGGTAACGGTAAATATGCCGGAACTTTAACGTTTACGGAAGCTTTTCAGGAGAAAGACGGTTCTTTAAGTTTTAAAAAGATGTTTGATTAAAGATTTTGCGTTTTTTTATGCCGCAAATATTACAAACGAATCTGCATATTACCGTTGGGTTTGGTGAATTTTGCATAATGTGTTTGCTTGATTCAAAAAAATACTTGACAACGATATGAAATTGTAGTATAATATGGGTGTACGGAGGCATAGCTCAGCCGGTTAGAGTACTTGCTTGACATGCAAGGGGTCGTAGATTCGAGTTCTACTGTCTCCACCATATTAAAAAGATTCGTGAATTGTATTTGCGAATCTTTTTTTTAAATAATCCAATATTTTGTGCGAGGTTTTTATGGAAACGATTGTTCAAATTTTATCACGGGAGCTTAACAAAAACGAAACGCATATTGAAAACGTTATTCGTCTTATCGACGAGGGAAATACCATTCCTTTTATTGCCAGATACCGCAAAGAAATGCACGGCACAATGGACGACACCACACTGCGGGAACTTTATGAAAGACTTACGTATTTGCGTAACCTTGAAGCTCGCAGAACGGAAATTAAAAATTCGATTGAATCGCAGGGGAAGCTTACCGACGAACTTATTGCGGCGATTGACAACGCCGCAACATTGGCGGAAGCGGAGGACATTTACCGTCCGTACAAGCAAAAAAGAAGAACCAGAGCCACAATTGCGATTGAAAAGGGACTTGAACCGTTGGCGCAACTTATTTTCGAACAGGATAATGCGGATTTAAACCTTGAAGATGAAGCTTTAAAATATATAGACGCCGAAAAGGAAATTAATACGGCGCAGGACGCTCTTAACGGCGCATCGGATATTATTGCGGAATGGATTTCGGATAACGCCGATATAAGAAAAGCGTTGAAGGAAAACATTCTTGCTCACGGCTTGATTAGTTCCGTCGGCAACGCCGAAAACGAATCGGTTTATGCGACGTATTATGATTTTTCAAAAGAGATTTCAAAGCTGGCGGGACATCAGGTACTTGCGCTTAACAGGGGCGAAAACGAGGGATTTTTGAAAATAAGCGTTG
>CAZJCI010000041.1:0-13010 GCA_964544455.1 uncultured Oscillospiraceae bacterium | reverse complement strand
CTTACCGAGACGACCGATAAGTCCCATCATATCGGGAGTTGCGATGATTACTTCATAATCGAACCAGTTTTCGTTTTGGATTTTTGCAACCATATCTTCTGCGCCTACAAAATCCGCTCCGGCTTCCTGAGCTTCTTTGGCTCTGTCGCCTTTGGCGAACACGAGCGTTCTTACGGTTTTACCCGTACCGTTGGGAAGAACAACCGCGCCGCGGACTTGTTGATCGGCATGACGAGAATCGACGCCGAGTCTTGCGTGAATTTCGATGGTTTCATCGAATTTTGCGGAAGCTGTTTTTACAACAATTGCAAGTGCTTCTTCCGGTTCATAGAGTTTTGCTTTTTCTATAAGCTTTGCGCTTTCTATATACTTCTTACCTCTGCTCATCTGCTTCTCCTCCTATCAGTCAACAACGGTTACGCCCATGGAACGAGCGGTACCTGCGATCATACTCATAGCCGTTTCAACATTAGCAGCGTTGAGGTCTGCCATTTTTTGTTCGGCAATAGCTTTAAGCTGTTCTTTGGAAATTGAAGCAACCTTGGTTTTGTTGGGTTCGCCGGAACCTGATTCTATTCCTACGGCTTTTTTGATAAGCACTGCCGCGGGAGGAGTTTTGGTTACGAATGTGAACGTGCGGTCTGCGTAAATCGTAATGATTACCGGAATTATAAGACCGATGTCCTTTTTGGTTCTTTCGTTGAATTCTTTGCAGAAACCGGCTATGTTAACACCGTGCTGACCGAGCGCGGGACCTACGGGGGGAGCCGGGAGAGCCTTTCCTCCGGGGATTTGGAGCTTTACGTAAGCAACAATTTTCTTTGCCATTTTAAATACACCTCCGAATGTGGTAAATAATATTTTCGGGAAATCTTATGGTGTTTCCCTCCCACAGTGCCTACTCATACGGTTGGCACTTTTGTCGGAAATTAAAACCGACGTTTGGCTTATGAACATAAGCCGAACAAATACAAGCCGCAATTTGAAGTGCGGAATGTAAACAAAATTAGTTTTAAGCGTTAGACGTCGAAAAGTTCCGCCGCCGCCGCTTCGAATTCGACTGTTGCCTCTTTTCCTCCGACAAGCATTGTTGCTTTTACAATACCCGTTTCGGAATTGATTTCTTTGACAACCGCCGTATTACCGGCCATAGAGCCGGAAACCAAAATAACTGTATCGCCGACGTTATAATCGACGCTGAAAGTTTTATGCACTCCGACGCCGAGGGTTTTGAGTTCTTCGTCCGTAAGCGGTACCGGTTGCGAATCCGGACCTACGAACCCCGTTACGCCTCTTATATTTCTGACTATGTGCCGAGTTGCGTCGTTCATTATCATTTTTATGAAAACATAGCTTGGCAAAAGTTTTTGTTCTTCGATTCGATTCTTTCTTTCGGGTTTACGTTTTTTGGGCGAAAGTTCTTCGCCGTCCTCGTCCTCGAAATCGTCTTCGAACTCATATGTCTCCTCTTCTTTGAAATCTTCCGGGTTATCCGAAATTAATTCAAGCGGGATTTGAGTTTCGAAAATATAATCGTGAAGTCCTCTGTTTTCGACAATACGTGCTATGTTTGACGCGACGTTGTTTTCATAGCCGGAATAGGTATGGAGCACATACCATTTTGCTTCGCTTTCTTTTGGCATTTACGCACCTTCCTTTCTTAATTGCAAGACTGAAAAACAGTCGATTCTAATAAAGAAAGAAAGTTACATTTTGACGATTTGTTCCAACAAAGTTTTAAGCGCTGTGTCGAAACCGAAAATTACAAGCCCTGCCACAACCGTAGCGACAAGCACAAGAACAAAGCTCTTATTGGTTTCAAGCATTGTAGGCCACTTAATTTTTTTGAACTCTGTTTTGTAATCTTTGATAAATTTTTTAACCCTTTCGCCGAAGCCGGGTTTTGAGCTGTTTTCCGCCATTACTGCTACCTCCTATTATTCTGTTAAAGAGCGTTATTTGGACTCTTTGTGAAGGGTATGCTTGCGGCAGAATTTGCAGTATTTGTTTAGTTCGATACGATCAGGATTATTCTTTTTGTTCTTGGTCGTGTCGTAATTTCTCTGCTTGCACTCGCTGCAAACCAATGTTACTTTTACTCGCATAATCGGCACCTCCCGGTAAATATAAAGATTTTTTACCTCCCTCAAGCAAGGTTTTTTTGCTTGTCTTCCCTACAAAAGAGCATAACAATAAAAACCTCTTCAAGAGGTATGTTTATTATACCATATATTGTATTTGTTTGTCAAGTCTTTTTTTTTATAATTTGTAAACTTTTATAAAACTATTATTTTATTAAATTAATGCGACGGTATATAACTTCTGATTTTGCGAAACAATATTTGAAAGAGGTGGTTTTTTTGAAAATGGAGAATTATGTATCGGCGAAAGCTCCGATTCGTTTTAAAAAGAAAATCAGAATTATCGCAACCGGCACGGTTGTGGGAAAAAAGGAGAGCGAGGGACCGCTTGCCGAATATTTTGACAGAACGTTCGACGACGCTTTGTGCGGAGAAAAATCCTTTGAAAAGGCGGAAAGCTTGCTTTGCGGCAGTGCGTTGGAAATTGCTTTGAGCAAAGCGGGAATTAAGGAATCCGCCGTGGACGTTCTTTTGGGGGGAGATTTGCTTAACCAATGCTGCGGTTCGGGTTATGGGCTTGCGAATTTCGACATACCTTATTTTGGGTTGTACGGCGCGTGTTCCACATTTGCCGAGGGGCTTATTGCGGCTTCGCTTATGATTGATTCGGAACATATTTCAAGCGCGGCGGTTGTTGTTTCTTCGCATTTTTGTTCGGCTGAACGGCAATTCAGATATCCTTTGGGCTACGGTTCTTTTCAAGGACCGACAGCGCAAAATACCGTTACCGGCGCGGGGGCGTTTTTGCTGTGCGACGAAGACAAATTTGAAATTACAAGTAACGAAAAGGGCGTTTATGTTACGCAAGCTCTTCCGGGAATCGTTTGCGACAGGGGGATTAAAGACGCGGGAAACATGGGGGCGGCAATGTGTAGCGCCGCCGCTGACACGATATGCAGATTTGCCGAAAGCGAAAACAGTAAATTTGAAGATTTTGACGTTATTGCAACCGGCGACCTCGGCTGGGAGGGAAACAAGTTGCTTTCTTCTTTGCTGGGTAAGGATTATTCCCGCATAAACAACAAACTGTGCGATTGCGGTTTGCTGATATATGATTTGAAAAATCAAAAAGTGTGTTGCGGAGGTTCGGGGTGCGGTTGCAGTGCGGTTGTTGTGGGAGGATATTTTTTTGAAAACTTAAGAAACGGTAATTTGAAAAAAATCGGAGTTATAGGAACGGGCGCAATGATGAGTACAAAAAGTTTGAAGCAGGGAGAATCCATTCCGTCTATTGCTCATTTTGTTACGCTTTCGTCTTCGACAAATTAATTTGGGAGAAATATTATGAAATATTTGTTTTCTTTTGTTATCGGCGGGGCAATTTGCGTTATTGCGCAAATTTTGATTGACAAAACTAAGCTGACGCCGGCGAGGATTCTTACGGGATATGTGGTTTCGGGGGCAATTTTAAGCGCGGCGGGTTTATACCAGCCGCTAGCGGATTTTGCGGGTGCGGGCGCAAGCGTTCCGCTTACGGGATTCGGTCACTCGCTTATTGTCGGTGTGAAAAAAGCGATTGACTCCGACGGTTTTACGGGGATATTTACGGGCGGTCTTGGGGGGACGGCGGGCGGCATTTGCGCGGCGATTGTTTTTTCGGTTTTATGTTCGGTTATATTTAAGTTACGGGAAAAATAAAATAATCCGCTTGCCGTTTGTTAGAAGCGGCTTGCGGATTTTATTTTGATTTAATTTAAATAATTTGCAACAGCGTTCCAAGCCGAGCAAAGTTTTTCAAGATTATAGGCGGCATTTGCGGGACTTGTGGAGGGCAGACCGGTATATTCGATACCGTTTGACTGCGCAAGATATTTTTTGTAATATTTTTCGGCGCATTTGCCGTTTAAAAAGATATGCCTGATTTGCGAATTGCACAGTAATTCGGTTATATCGTTGGGAACAACGTTTTTTACCGAGCTGTCCGAACTTCCGCTGATTTGACAGCTTGCAATTACGTCCCAAAGCGCAATGCGGTTTTCCGTAAGCATATTCTTTTTTTGCTCCGTTGTTTTTGGAATTTCGGTATTTAGAATTTGTGCCAAAACTTTCCAAAATCTGTTTTGCGGGTGGGCATAGAAAAATTCGCTTTGACGGGATTTTACCGATGGGAAGCTACCCAAAATCAGCACTTTGGATTTTTCGTTGAAAACCGGCGGTATTGTGTGTAGAACTTTCAAAATCTGTATTTATCGGCGGCTTCTTGTGCGGAAAGGCGCATTAGTTTTGAAATGTTTTCGTCGGCGCCGTTTATTTTATAGGTATCCTGCGAAACGTCGTTTCCGGTAAGCTGTGAATACCATGTGAGTGCCGCCGCATATTCGCCGTAGCGAGTACCGAGGTGACTTCCTCTGTCGGCGTATATTAAATTATCTATTACGCCGTATTTTTGGGAGGCGGTCATAATTGCTTCGCCGGTTGCGAGTATTCCGCAAGCTCCGATTTGCTCGGCGGCATAGTTTGCACATTCCGTGAGTTTTTGATACATTTCGGATTTTCCCGAAAGCTTAAATTCAAATTTGCATCTTGCTTCGGAGCAGACCTGCGTTTGGTGCCACAACAATTTTGCGTTTGGGTTATGCTTTTTGGCGTAATTTGCAAGTTCGCTTAAATAGGGCTGAAAGGTTTCGGGTTTGAAAGAAAGCCCGCTTACCTGTTGAAACGTTATATAGTCCCATTTTTCAACGTTTATGTAGTCACTCATTCTTACGTTGTGAAGCCCTATCCAACAGCCGTTTCGGAAAATTCTGTAATCGGGAATATCTTCTTTCATACAGTCGTAATGGCGTTGGAGCGAACAGCCGCCGATGTAAAGATTGCAAACGTCGATTGAATCGCCACGGTTTTGCGCTATTTGGTGCAAATGACTTGTTGCGCCTTGGGAATAGCTGTTTCCTATGCACAAAATTTTTATTGTTTTCATAATTTATCCTTTCATTTTATATACGAAAAGAGGGAGCAAAAGCCCCCTCTTTTTGTTACGTCCTTAATTAGGGACGGTTTGAAACAAATGTGATGTTTTCGATGTAGAGCACATCGCCGTTGGAAGCAACGTTGGAAGCCGCAGTTGTTCCGAAAGGCTTGAAGTTGAAGCCGGACATAAGGGTTCCGCTTCCGTTGCCGGAAAGCTTAACAACAGCCGTTGCCCATTCGTTCTTTTTGAGTGCAGTATCGCCTTTGGCTGTTACGCCGTTTACAACGTTGCCTTGGCTTTGGATTCTGCCGCCGAGAAGATCGAATTCGGGGATTCTTTCGGTTGTTTCGTCGGTTGTGCTGTAATAGTAGGAAATAATTGCATATCTGTGTGTTGCAAGGTTCATTGCACCGTTGGGTGTAAGCTCGGTGTTACCGAAAATTGCCGTGCCGTCGATTGCAACGGGAGAGCTTACTTTGGAGGGCTTAATCATTACTACCTGTTTGCCGTCGAATTCTCCGACAGTGGATTTGAACGTTGCATAGTCGCCGTAGGAATTGATGAGCTTGGAGCCGTCAATAACAATTTCGGGTGCTTCTTCGATTACTTCCGCTTCGTCAACTACGGTTTCTTCTTCGCCTGCCGCTGCGGGAGCCTTGGGAGGCTGAGCGGAAAGAACAAATTCTGCAAGATAGAACTTTTCGTCCTTAACCATTGAGCTTCCTTTGATTAATCCGACAGGGCAAATGTGGAACTGACGGGTTAAGTGCTTTGCGGGATCGGCGGGAGTAAGTTTGAGCGTTACGGTGTTCCACTGGTTGGGAACAAGAGCCGTATCCGAAACGATTGTTGTGTTTGCAACTGCTTCGGGGTTGCCTTGAACGCCGCCTTGGTAAATGCAAAGAGTAGGTTTGAACTGAACGTCGGTACGGTCGGACTTAACGTATATCTTCATTGTGAGGTATTGATATTCGTTAAGCGAAATGATCTTGCCCATTACGTTATAACCTTCGATTGAAAGGTTCTTTTCGGATTGAAGATTAGGTGTGAATTCCGTGCATGAAAGTCCGTCGAATGTTACGGAAGCGGATGTGAATGAGCCGGAATTATCGACTGTGGACTTGATGTTTGCAACGTTCACGTTGATATCTTCAATCTTTGTGGGTTTCTTTGCTTCTTCCTTCTTTGCGGCTTCGGCTGCTTCGACTTTTGCGTTGGGAGCACTGCCGCCTTGAATAATGGTGTTGGGCTTATCGGTGTAGAACGTTAGGCTGATGATGTCGAGATATTGATCGGTGGGAACGTCCGTACCTTTTTTGCCGTTACCCATGGGATAGAAGTGATATTGCTTGAGCGCGCCTGTTTTGCCTGCAAAGGATTCCGACATATCAATAAGAGTTGTTGCCCACTTGTTTGCAACAAGGTCGCCGGATGTGCCTGCGGGACAGCTTGCGTGATCACTCAAAGGACGGAAGCACATATTTTGTACTGCGGGTTCGGATCCTTCGGGAACGGTGTAGTAGTAAACTATTTCGATGTACTTATATTTTTCAACGTCCACGCCTCTGCCGTTGATGTTATAACCGTCGATTACAACATAGTTACCCTTTGTGGGGTTATGGTTTGGAACGAAACGGATTGTATCCGCTGTTTCTTTAACGGTTTGGAGAGTCATTATTGCGTGATCTGCGCCGTCCATTTTGATGTTAAGCTGTTTGGGCGAAACAACGATGGGATTGCCGGACTGAGGAGCGGTTTGGTTGATCTTGAAAGGAATTGCCTTTGTGAGAGCCTTTGTGGGATCGCCGATGTTTTCGATGATGAAGATGAACTTATCGCCGGCTGTGAATGTGGGCTTTTCCTGCGGTTTTGCAACGATTACGTCGAACGTTTTGGAAATTACTCTTTCGAGCGTATCGATTGAGCCTTCGTAGTTCTTATAGTCAACGCAAATTTTATCGCCGCAAGTGCCGGAACCGGGCTGAATTTGACCGTCGCCCATTGCGGAGAAGTCGCCGCCGTTGATTGTTATTTCGGCGTTGCCCGAAACTGTGGAAGACGCGCTTGTGTTTGACGCAGTAATTGTTGTATTTGCGGAATATGTGCCGCCGTTAAGGATGATATATACGATGCCTTCAACGGTTCCGTTTTCGGCAACGCTACCGCCGGTGATGTTGCCTTTGATGTTGCCGTCGTTAACTGTGATTGTTACGTTACCGCCGATTACGCCGTTTGCAACGGATGTGCCGCCTACGATTTCATCGCGGATTGTGCCGCCGTTGACTGTGATGTTTACATCGCCTATTACGGAATCGCCGGAAATTACTTTTCCGAAATCGCCGCCGTTTACGGTTACGTTTACATTTGGAACTTTACCGGAAAGTTTGCCGCCTATTATGTTGATATATTTGCCTTCGTAGGGAACTGTTGTTACGTTTTCGCCGATTGTGAGAGAGTAACCGTTTGCAACGATTGCGCTTTCGTCGGAGTTTTCCATTACAAGCTTGATGTTGTTGAACTTTGCGGGACCGTCAAGTGTGAGGTTACCTGCCGCAAAAGTGAGGGGCGCGTTGTTTTCGCTTGTATAGAGAATTGTATTTGAGTGTTCGGTACCTTCGGAAACGGTGCCTTCAACGGTGTAGCCGTCGCCGCAGATAACGATTTTACCGCCTACTATTGCGCCGCTTTCGGTAACCTGATAGCAAGCCTTAACCGCGTCTGCGAGGTTACCGAGCGCATTATCCGCACTTGAGCCGTCGCCTGTGCCGCCGTTTTTAAGGTATACGCTGTTTACGTTAAGAACATCCCATGCGGAACGGTTGATTTTTGCGGCAAGGTTTGTTGTGGGACCAACGTAATCCAAAATATCGATTGTTTTTTTGCCGCTGATTGTCGCTTTGACTGCGGGAATTATTGAGCCGTCCGCAACGTTATCGAAGTTACCGCCGGTAAATGTATAGTTTACGTTGCCGCCGATTGTGAACGTACCTACGTTGCCAATTCCTTTGAAATTACCGCTGACAGTACCGCCGTTGATTGTTATGTTAACATCGCCGGAAACGGTTGTTGTGGAGCTTGCCGTTGCGTGAGTTGCGTTTACATAGTTAAGAGTGCCGTCGTTAAGGGTGATATTAACATCCTTGTAGGATTCATTACCGTTATATTCACCGAAACGAATTTGCCATGCGCCGGAATTGATTGTGACGTTTGTGCCGGTGAGCATAAGCGAAGAACCGCCGCTGTATGTAGTAACGAAAACGTCGTTTTCAACGCCCTGTTTACCGATAACGATTTGCGAATCTCTTGTTTTGAGAGCCAAGTCGTCGTTTTTGCCACCGGTGTTTTCACGCCAATGCAAGTTGAGGTTTTCAAGTGTGAGAGGACCGTTGGCTTGTGCCATATAGCAACCGATGAGTTTTACTTTGGAGCCGTCGTCCTTGGTTTTACCGCGGAGAATCATCATCGCGCTGTGATTGGGAATTGTTTGAGCAAAGTCGATATCGTCAAGCAAAATTACGTATGCTTTTGTGAGCTTTGCGCCGTCGATTGCGCTGAAAGCTGCGGAAAGGCTACCGTATGCTTTTGTGGAATCGGTTGAGCCCGTGTAGTCGCCGGAATATACGCCGCCTACGGTTACATAGACAACGGGAATGCCGTCATCCGTTTCAAACACGTAGGGAACAAGTTCGCCGTCTTCCGTCATATCGGGTTTTGCATAAACGGGAGCCGCAAGGTTTTCGGTTTGCGAGAATGTTATTTGCTGAACATAAAGTTTGTTCCATTCGTTAAGATTTGCGGCTGTGCCGTAGGGATAGAACGAGAAAGCTTGGAAAGGTGTGCTTTCATCGACTATGTTGAATGTTGCAACAGCCCATTCGTTTGTTTTGAGAGTTTCAGCCGCAACATAGGAATTTGCGCCGATTTGAATTGTGGGTTTTGCGTCGGCAAAAGATTCGCCTTCTCTTGCATAGAGATAATATTCAACTCTTACATAGGGGCGGAAATCGCCGCGGAGGGTTGTGATTGAGCCGTCTTCAAGAACGTAGTAATCCACTTTTGCGCCCGACGCGGCAACGGGAGTGATTTTTACAGCCGTACCAACCGCAAAGGGAGCTTCTTCAACCGTTACGTTGCTGATGTCGGAAGTGTTTACAAGTTCGGTGGAAGTCATTTTGAAATCCGCAAGAACGGGAATGAAATCGCCGCCGACAGTCATTGTGGGGTTATCGTAGGTAAGTTCGGTTTTGTTTTCGAACTGTGAGAAAGTGATTGAGCAGATGTAATTTTTGTTGTGAGAAGCCGCAGACGTTTCTTCGCCGTAGGGATAGAACTTGAACGACGAGAACTTGCCGGCGTCGGAAATTGTGAAGTTGGCAACGTTCCAGCCAAACTTGGAAGCTTGTTGAGCTTCGTATGTTTTATCGCCGATTTCGATTACCGGCTTGAACGAAAGAGATTCGTTTTCTTTGCCGTAAACGTAATATTCAACTCTTACATAGGACTGACCTGCACCGTTGATTTGCGAACTGCCTGTTGTGAGTTCGAGGGAAGCCTTTTCGCCGGTTTTGGGAGTTACTTTAACGGCTTGAGAATCGTTTGCAAAATCGGAAATTTCGATTGAAGCGTTTTCAACGGTGCCGTTTGAAATTGCAAGCGCGTGCATTACGTAATCGTCAGCCGCACCGACTTCGATTGTTTTTACGGTATTGGATACTTTTACCGTTGAGCCTGCAAGACCGTGAGCATAGATTGCGTTATAGGTGCCGGCGTCGATTGTTACGTTGACGGTGATAAGATTTTCGCCGCGATTGCCCGCAACTATATCTATATATTTGCCGTCGCCTTCGGCTGTTTTAACGTCGCTTTTAACGGTGAGTTTATTGCCGTTTGCGATTATTGCGCCTTCGCCGCCGTTTTTGATTGTGATGTTTTTGAATGTTGTTGTGCCGCCGATTGTGTAATCGCCGACAACGTTAACAACCGCGTCGCTTGTTGCCGACATAAACGTTACGGCGGAAGTTCTTACGCTTTCCGCACCTGTGAGTGTGAAAATATCGGTTACGAAAATTGCGCCGCCGTTTTTGCCGAGCTTTTCAACCGCTTTTGCAAGAGTTTTGAAGGGAGCTTCGGCTGTGCCGTCCGCACTATCGTCGCCGTTATCGGAAACGTATGCGGAAGAAACAAGGGCGATATCGAATTTATCGGCTTTAACCTTTGCCGCAACGGCGTCTTTTGCCGTACCTTCGGGATAATCAAGCAAAGATACCGTGGAAGTGCCGGAAACGGTTGTGTTTGCCGCAAAAGTAATATCTTTGGAAACATTACCGCCGCTGATGTTGAGGTTATAGTTTCCGTTTACGGTGAACGTGCTTGAGCCGCCGCTGATTGAAACGTGTCCGGGGAATGTTCCTCCGACCACTTCGATGTTTACATCGTTTTTAACGGTGACGGTTTGTTTATCGCTCCATGTGGCTGTGATGTTGCTTACGGAAGCGTTTCCGCCGATTTTGATGTCGATGTGGTCGTATGTCATCGACTGTCCCCACTGAGCAAAACGGATGTTACCGAATGTACCGCCGTAGATTTCGAGGTTACCGCCGGTAAGCGTGAAGCCGGAAGCTGTGAGGTTTTCGCCCATAATCAGCTTGTTCATGGGAACTCCGCCGTAATCCTGAACGGCACGGAGAGAGTTATCGCTACCGTCCTTAATGGTGAAGTGGAGGTAATCGAATTTTGCGTTACCGTTTGTGGAACACATATTCTTTGCCCAGAGGTTTACTTTGGTTTCAGCGTCGGGTGAGCCCATATAGGTGACAATGTTATCGCCCGAAGCGCCGGTAAAGACGTATGACGTTGTTGCGGTGGTATCCACATCGCAAAGCATAACGACATAGCCGCCTTGGTCTTTTACGGATGCCGCCGCTGCCGTGAGCGCATTTGCGCCGTCCGCAACATCGACGGTTGTGCTGTCCGGTTTGGTTACGACATAGCCGCCATTGCCGTTACTGTTTATGTACGCAACGGGCTTGCCGTCCTCAGGTACATATTCGTAGGTATCCGCCAAGGCAGCGCCTGTGAATGTGGCAATTGCCGCGAGCATTATCATCGCAAACATTGCCGAGAGAAGTTTTTTCATTTTTCTACACTCCTTAATAGAAATATTGATATGCAGATTGATTATAACACGAATTAATTCAAAAATCAATATTTTTTTTAAATATTTATCGTGTTTTCTTTGTTTTTGGTAGAATAGCACTATTTTGGGGTATGATTTTTGGTGATTTTAACGTTATTATTCATTGAAATTCTGCTTTCTTTTTTTTATGCGGCGAGTTATACGGCAAATTTTTGGAAGCGTTTTAAAAAAAAGATAAAAAAACACTTGCAATTGACGTTAATTTGTGATAAAATATATTAGTATATTAATATTTAATTTATGGGAGAATTTTTATGGCAGAAATCAAAGCTTTCGGCGCGTTGCGCTATACGGACAAAGCCGGCGAAATTTTTAACAACGTTTGCCCGCCTTATGATATTATTAACGAAGAGCAACGCTTGAATTTTCTTGCAAAAAGCAAAAACAACATTGTTAAGCTTGAACTTCCCAAAGGGGAAGAACCTTATGCCGAAGCCGCAAAGGCTCTTGCCGAAATGGAGAACGAGGGCGTTTTGGCAAAAGACGAAAAGCCGGGAATTTATATATATGAAGAAGAATTTACGGCGAACGGCGAACGAAAAAAAATTAAGGGAATTTATGCAAGAGTAAAGCTTTGCGATTTTTCGCAAGGGGTTGTTCTTCCGCACGAGGAAACGCTTTCCAAGGCGAAAAAGGACAGATTCCAACTTATGAGTGCGACTTATTGCAATTTTTCCGCAATTTATTCGATTTATACGGACGAGGAAAGAATTATCCGAACAAAAACGGATTTGCTTTCGCAAAGAAAACCCGACGTTGAATTTGCGGATTACGACGGAATTGTTCAGCGGCTGTGGATTGTCAGCGACGAAGCGGAAACGGCGTTTTTTGAAAAGGCGTTTGCGGACAAAAAGCTTTATATTGCGGACGGACACCACCGATATGAAACAGCTCTTAATTTCAGAAACAAGCTTATTGAGGACGGAATTGTTACTGACGAAAACCACATCGCAAACTATTGTATGATGTTTCTTGCGGATATTGACCACGAAGGACTTGCGGTTTTCCCCACTCACAGAATGATTAAAAATTTAGATAATTTTGATTCCGAAAATGCGCTTTTGCAAGCGGAGCGGTATTTTGAAATTAAAAAAACGGGTTGTCCCAAATGTTTGGAAAAGGAGCTTGCCGCAAATTCCGATAAAAACGCTTTTGGATATTACGACGGCAAAAACGCTTATTTGCTTGTTTTGAAAAACAACGCCGAAACCGCAAAAGCGATTGACGAAATGCTTGACGGAAAATCCGAAGCCTATAAGAGTTTGGACGTTGCGGTACTTCACAGTCTTATTTTGGAAAAAATTTTTGGAATTGACAAAGAAAATATGGCAAACCAAATTAATTTGAATTACACAAGAAGTTACGGCGAAGCGATTGAAAAAGTCGATAACGGCGATTACAACTGTTGCTTTTTGCTTAATCCCACAAAGGTGCGTCAAATTAAGGACGTTGCCACCGCCGGCGAAAAAATGCCGCAAAAATCCACATATTTTTATCCGAAGCTTATTACGGGGCTTGTTATGAACGAGCTTATGCCGCTTGAAAAACAAAAAAATATATAAATTTAAAGCTATTGAGGAGTATTGAAAATGCCAAAAGAACTTGAAAAGCAATATAACCCGCACGGTGCGGAAGACCGTATTTATGCCATGTGGGCGGACGGCGGTTATTTTACGCCGACGGGAAAAAAGGGAAAACCTTATTCGATTGTTATTCCCCCGCCGAACGTTACCGGTCAGCTTCATATGGGGCACGCGCTGGA
>CAZJCI010000040.1:0-13110 GCA_964544455.1 uncultured Oscillospiraceae bacterium | reverse complement strand
TTTTCCATTCGCTTGTTTCGCCCAAGTGATAGCCGACTCTTTTGTTCTTTGACTTCATATTGATAACTGTAACCTTTTCAACCTTAACGCCGAAAAGCTCTTCGCAAGCTTTTTTGATTTCAACTTTGTTGGAATCGGTTGCAACTTTAAAAGTATATTTCTTATCAGCAACTCTGTCCATGCTTGCTTCCGTGATAATCGGGCGGATGATTACGTCGTGCATTGTTTTCAATATGCGTATACCTCCTCGATTTTTGCAACGGCTTCTTTTGCAACGATAAGAGTATCGTATTTAAGAATGTCGTATGCGTTGAGTGTGCCGGGAATAGCCGTTTTTACGCCGGGGATGTTGGAAGCGGAAGCAACAACAAACTTATCGACTTCGGGAAGGACAATAAGCGCCTTTTTTGCGCCGAGAGCCTTGAGCATATTGGCTATTGTTTTTGTTTTGTATTCCGTCATTGCAAGAGCTTCGACAACAGCTATTTTTCCGTCTGCAACTTTGGAAGAAAGCGCGGACTGCATTGCGATTCTCTTAACTTTTTTGTTAACGGATACTCTCCAATCTCTGGGTTTGGGACCGAACGCAATACCGCCGTGAGTCCACTGCGGCGAACGTGTTGAACCCTGGCGGGCTCTGCCGGTACCTTTTTGCTTCCACGGCTTAATGCCGCCGCCGGAAACTTCTGCTCTTGTTTTGGTACTTTGAGTACCCTGTCTTTGATTTAAAAGATATGCGCGGATAACCGAATGAAGAACGGGAACGTTTACTTCTGCGCCGAATACGCCTTCGGCAAGAGTAATTTCGCCTTTTTCGGTTCCTGCCATATCAAACAACTTTACGTTAGGCATTAATTCTTCCTCCTTGTGCTTACTTTACGGTTGAACGGATGAATACTATTCCGCCGCGCTTTCCGGGAACCGCGCCTTTAACGGCGATGAGGTTCTTTTCGGCGTCGATTTTCACAACGTCGAGGTTAAGCGTTGTTACCTGTTCGTGACCGTACTGACCGGGCATATGTTTGTTTTTAAAGATTCTGGACGGTGTGGAGTTCATACCTACCGAACCGATGTGACGGTGAATAGGACCTACGCCGTGAGTCTTTTCCTGGGTTGAAGAGTTCCAACGAACCGTTACGCCGGAAAATCCGTGACCTTTTGTTACGCCGGTTACGTCAACCTTTTCGCCCGCTTGGAACACGTCAGCTTTAACTTCGTCGCCAACGTTCATTGTTGCGGCGTCGTCAAGCTTGAATTCCTTAAGGTGCTTTTTGAGGGAGATGTTCGCCTTTGCGAAATGACCTTTTACGGGTTTTGTTACCTTTCTTTCCGCAATATCCTCAAATCCCAACTGAACCGCGCTGTATCCGTCGTTTTCAAGAGTTTTCTTTTGAACGACAACGCAAGGTCCGGCTTGGATTACGGTTACCGGGATTACGTTTCCGACTTCGTCGAAAATTTGAGTCATTCCGAGTTTTTTGCCGATAATTGCCTTTTTCATTGTGTTTTCCTCCTTAGGTTATTGGTTGGCGCGCCTTGAATTTGTCCATTGAGGAAGCAAGTCCTCCGGGCAGCTCGCCAACGTGACCGCTGATAAATCAGGGGTTGCCTTACGTTCGCCGGCAAAAGCGAATGTTCGGCTTATTTAATTTTTCGAAAGCCCGCCGACTTGTAACGGAAGTCGGCTTTTTGACTTTTGAAAAAATTAAAGCTTAATTTCGATTTCCACGCCCGCGGGAAGTTCGAGGCTCATAAGAGCTTCAACCGTTTTTTGGGTGGGCTTGAGAATATCGATAAGTCTTTTGTGCGTGCGGAACTCAAACTGTTCTCTTGCGTCTTTGTATTTGTGAACCGCGCGAAGAATTGTTACCACTTCTTTTTCGGTGGGAAGCGGAATGGGACCGGAAACCTTGGCGTCGTTTCTTTTTGCCGTTTCAACGATTTTTTCCGCCGCCTGGTCGATAAGTGTGTGGTCGTACGCTTTGAGTCTGATTCTGATTTTCTCGTTTGCCATTTTCTGTTTTGCCTCCTTTAAAATTTTGCGCCGCATATTACATTTTAGAACTTTTGCGGCTCGGAATAATAAATGTGACACAGAAAATTCTGAACACTCATCCGGGCGTTTCTTTTTTTGCCCGAATAAAAACCGAATTTTCCAAACCTAAAAATCGGGGGAAAATCCGGGTAGCTTAGATTTCTTTACTTATTAACGCTCGCCGCCAAAAGGCAGGGAAGAGCGCACAAACCCGCGGCGTACACGACGTTTCGTGCCGTTCCGCGCTTGAATGTTAAAGAAAGAACCAAAAGCCTTATGCATTCGCTTGCCGAAGACACTTCCCTGCTTGAAAGGATTGTTTAATCGGCGCGCCTTGCACAGCGGCTCAGTATTTGCTGTCGCCCGGTTGTCGGACATACTCTGCGGAAATTACCGGCTGTTGCCTTGGAAATTCTTAAAAATTCCTCGGCTCACCGCAACCTCCCGCTTCATCGCACATCAAGCTTTGTTATTATACAATATATGTTTAATTTTGTCAAGGAATTTTAAAAAGAAAATTGTAACTAAATTGTAAATTCGCTGTTTTGCTGTCGCTTCGACAAAACTCTTCCCGCATATTGTGGTAATATGTGGCGTATATAGGTAATATTTAAGTTGTTTTGAAAAAAATCAATGTAAAAGGAAGTAGAAAAAATGAACAAAACCGAAAAAACAGGGGAAAGCCGCAAACAAAAAATATTCCAAACGGCAAGGCATTTAAAAAAGCAGGCAACATCGTTGCTCGGTCAAGCTTTGATTTGGTTGAAGAATTCAAAGACAGCAAAGTTTTTGTTGCGGGAAGAAACGTTTAAAAACGCTTTTATTGCCGCAAAATGCGTCGGACTTGCGGTTGCGGGGTTTATGTTCGGGCGTTTTCCCGCGGAATATATGGCATATCCGTTGGGAATTGCGTTGCTTATCGCTTCGGGAAAGCTTTCGTTTTTCGCATATATGGGAAGCGCGCTTGCTTCGCTGACATATCCGTCGCTTGGATTTGCTTTTTTCGGCGTGAACACTCTTATATATATTATAAGGAAGCTTATTTTATCTGATAACTTTTCGGAAAGCCGACGTTCAAAGCTTATTTTGGCTTTTGCAACGTCTTTGTTCATCACCGTTTCTTTGGTTCTTGCGGAATCCGCCGACTCGGCGTTTACGCAGGAAAACAGCAGTTCGCTGTTTTGCGGTATTGTTTATTTGATAACCGTTCCTTTGGCGGTTGCGCTGTTTTATCCAGCAACTTCAAGCGAAAGTTGCAAAACTTCGCACGTGCGGGCTTCTTTGCTGTTCTTTTGCTTTTGTATTGCTTTGAGCGCAAATTATTCCTTGCCGTTCGGCGAACGAATATCCTATTTTTTCTCGTGCTCGGCAACGCTGTTTTTCTGCGTGTTTTTTCAAAGTCCGTTCGGAGCTCTTGCGGGCTCGGTTATGGGGCTTGCAACCGCCGATTTTGTTTTTGCCGCGCCGCTTTGCATATCCTCTTTTGTTTTTTTGAAAACCGCCGAAAAGCGCAAATATTGGTCTTATATTCTTTTTTCCGTCTGTTTGACGCTTGTTTCCGTATTTGTGGGAAAGCCTGCGGCAATTTTGCCGTCGTTGTTGGGAGTTTTGCTTTTTATGCCCTTTGGGTTTTGCATAACCTCAAAATGCGCCGCCGCAAAAGTCCACCCCTCTTTGCCCAAAGACGCGGTTGAAGAAGCCTATACGGGCAGAATGGCTCGGCTTTCCAAGGCGTTCGGTTCGGTTTCAAAGCTTTGTTTCGGTTTTTCGGGCAGAATGAAGTTTCCCACAACCGACGAAGCCGCCGTAATTGTTTCGGTATGTTCCGCAAAATCCTGCGCCGCCTGCTCCGAAAGAGCCTCCTGCCGCAAAAAGCAAAGGTGGTGCGCTCCCGAAATTGCGCAAAATCTTACCGAGGGCAAGCTTTCCTGCGAAAAACTGCCCGCCGATTTGCCCGAACGCTGTTTGTTCGCCGCAAAAATAACTCAGGAAATCAACGAAGAATACCGCCGTCTTTTATCGGAACGATTCAACAACAACAAAACCGAAATACTTGCATACGAATATTCAACTCTTGCTCGTATACTCAAATACACTTCAAAAGTTTCTTCGCTGGACGCATATTTTGATTCCAAGCTTACAAAATCCGCCGTTGTTGCCGCCAAAAAGTTGGGACTTCCCAACAGCGACGTTACCGTTTACGGAACACGAAAAAAAGTTTTGGAAATAGGCGGCGTTCCCGTTTCTTCCGTCAGTCAACCGTCGCAGCAGCTTGCCTCGTTTTTCAGTGCGGAATGCGGAGAAATTTTTGATTCTCCCGAATTCATACTTAACGAAAACGGTTCTTTCACTTTGCGTTTTATGTCCAAAGAAAGAATAACGGTTGAATATGTAAAAGCTTCGCACACCAAAAACGGAGAAACGGTCAGCGGCGATACCGTTTCGTTTTTCCGAAGCGACGACAGCTTTTTTTACGCGCTTATTGCCGACGGAATGGGTAGCGGACGAGAAGCCGCACTGACAAGCCGAATTACAAGCGTTTTTGTGGAAAAACTGCTTTCGGGCGGGGCGGGGAAGGGAGTAACAATGGAACTTCTTAACAATCTTTTAATGTCCAAAAGCCGAGAATGTTTTTCGGGAGTGGACCTTTTGGAACTTGACCTTATTAAAAAAAGAGCGTCTTTTGTAAAAGCGGGTGCGGCTCCCGCCTATATTTTGCGGCGTGCAAAGCTTTTCAAGGTTTCCTCCGAAACGCCGCCCTGCGGAATTATTGAGGGCTTTTGCGCCGAAAACACTTCTTTCGACGTTTTTTCGGGCGATGTAATCATAATGCTTTCCGACGGCATAACTTCTTCCATAGATTGCGGCACGGCTCTGTGCGATATTATGAACAACGCCAAGGGACTTTCGCCGCAAGCCGTTGCGGGCAAAATTTTGGATTCCGCCCTGACAATGACCGTTCACGACGATGATATGTCCTGCGTTCTTATAAAAGTAAAATAACCGTGCAAACCGTAAAATAACCCGCAACGCAAAAAACCGTCCGAAAACATTTTATTTTCGGACGGTTGAATATTTTTTGCCTATCGAGATTTATTCAAAATCGGGTTCTTGAATAAAAACAAACGTCGGATTGTGCTCGGTTCCCGTTGCTTCAAGTTTTTTGGGGAGTTCGGTATCGACAACAAAGCTTTCGCCAAGCCTTGTGCAATATCTTCCGCCGATGTGCTGAACGTATATGTTGTCGTAATATTGCGCTTTGCTTCCGCCGTCGTTTGCCGCTGTGATTATTTGAGTTCGGCTTCTGTCCATAATGTTGTTGCGGACAATATAATCTTCGGTATTTTCAATAATTCTGCCGTTGCGGATAAGCGCGGTTACGCCCTCGTCGGGACGGGCGATGTGACCGAAACCGCCGCCTCGGCGCATTATGTTGCCGGCAACAAGGCAATCTTTGTTGGTGCGGTCCTTTTCGGGGGAATTACCGTAGAAAATTTCAACGGAATATACGCAATTGTCAAACACGTTGTTGGTATAGCGCACGTTTATGTTGTTAACGGGAGCTGTTCCTTCTCCGCATTGGTAAGTTACGCCCGCGTCGTAGGCTTGCCAAATATAGCAGTTATCCACCTTATAATTCTTCGCTTCGCCGTAAATTTCCACAGCGTTTCCAAAGGGCGTGGGCCAGCTTCTTGTGCCGTAGCCTCGAATGGGACACTGAATTGTGCCGCCTATCCATTTTATTTCGCAGTTTGTAACGGTAAGACCGTCGTTGCTTCCGGAAGCAATGCCGTGAACTCCGGCGTGAGCTATGCACAAATTATCTATTCTTACGTTATTGTTTCTGCCGATAACAAAGCCCGAAACTTTTTTGTTCATTTCTATTTCGGAAAAAATCTCTCCCGGATTTCCGGCTTTGCATTTTAAATACAGCTTACCGGTTTTTTCTTCGCCCTGCGAATTTTGCGAAGAATGCCAAAAAGACATATCGTCGATTAAATCGTGATAATCGTGAAATTCCCGTTTTGCACGGTAGTCAAGCCAGGTGCCGTCGCTTTCGTTGGACTGATATACTTTGCGGGCGCAAATTTTATCGTCGAAAACAATTGCGCCTATATCTATATCATAGGTTTCCGCATATTCCCAAACGTCTTGAGCGTCGGTTTTCTTCCAAAGGGCAGGGGACGCGCTGTTTTTGTCCCAAACGTATATTTTCGGCTTTGCGCCCTCGCCGTAGGCGGTGTAGGTCACGCCCGCTTTTGCCGCAATCGAACCTCTGAAAATATCGCCTCGGCGGAAAAGAACGCCGTCGCCCTCGTTAAGCTGTGCGCCGTTAAGTTTTTCAATGCTTTTCCACGCGCTTTGCGGCGAAAGACCGTCGTTTTCGTCGTTGCCGTCGGCGGACATATAATAGGACGTGCCGTTTATTTGCGCCGAAGTTTGAGTGCCGAGTATTTCGGCAATTCTTTTTTGCGAAATTTCTTCAATCGCTTCTCTTATTTCGTTGTCCGAAAGTTCGCCCTTTTCGCAGGCAAGCTTAAGTTCTTTTATGTATTCCTCCGCAGTTAACGCGTTTTCCGAAAGTCTGAATTTGTTTTTCATTGCAAATTTCCTTCCTTAATTTTGTAAATCTCTTAATTTTTCCCTTAAAATCCGAAGTCTTCCGTCAAAACGACCGTCGCTCCGAATTCCGTGCCGGTTGCTTCCAGCTCCTCTTTCACATTTTCCGTTGCAACAAAGCTTTTACCCAATCTTTCTTCAAAGCGTTCGCCTTTTTTGTGAACGTAAAGATTATCGTAAAATCTTGCCTCGTTTGTACCGTCGTTGCAAGCCGTTATAATATATCCTTTGCTTCCGTTAAAAATGTTGTTTTTAACAACGTAATTTTTGTTATCCGCAAGCATACGTCCGTGACGAATTAACGCCGTAACGCCCACATCGGGACGTGCGTTGTGACCGAAACCGCCGCCGTGACAAAGAATGTTGTTTTCGATAAGCGTGTTTTTGCAACTTCTGTTGCTGACTTCAAGCATAGATTCGCCGTAAAAAATTTCAATTGCATATACGCAATCGGTAATGACGTTTTCGGCATAGCGTATATCGTGAGCGTGAATGGGTGCGGTTCCCGAACCCCACTGATGAGTTATACCGGCGTCATAGCATTGGTGAATATAGTTGTTTCTTACGTTAAAGTTTCTTGCCTGACCAAGCTCTATTGCGTTTCCGAACGGCGTTGGCCATGTTCTTTCCTTAAAATAGCTTTCTTTTTCGCCCACGTGGAATTGCACCGTGCCGCCAATCCATTTAAGTTCGCAGTTTTGAATTGTTATGTTATCGCCGTAGTGTCCCGAAATTCCGTGTATTCCCGCATAGGCGACGCACAAATTATCTATTGTAACGCCGTCGTTTTCCTTGCCTATTCTTATGCAGGCGTCACGTTTGGACATTTCTATTTCCTTAAAAATTTTGCCCGGGTTGCCTTTGTTGCAACGCAAATAAAGTTTTTTGTCGCCGCATTCCCTTGAATCGTGGAAAAACGTCATATCGTCCGTCAAATCGTGATAGTCCGCAAAAGGGCGTTGCATATGATAATCCAAAGTTGTTCCGTCGTGCTCATAGGATTTATAAATTTTTCTTGCGCAAAAGCTGTCTTCAAAAACTATATTTCCAATATCAATCGGATAATCTTCGGCATATTTCCAAACGCCGGGCACGTCGGTTTCAAGCCAAAGTTCGGGTTTTGCGCTGTTTTTTTCCCAAACGTAAATTTTGGGTTTTTCGCCGTTTCCGTATGCGGAATATGTCACGCCGGGTTTTGCGGTTATGCCGCCCCTGAAAAGGTCTCCTCTTTTAAAGAAAACTCCGTCGCCTTTGCAAAATTCAACTTCGTTAAGCTTTTCAAGAGTTTTCCACGCCGTTTGCGGAGTTTTTCCGTCGTTTTCGTCGTTTCCGTCGTTGGCAACATAATATTTTTCGCCCTCAACCGTGACCTCCGTTTGGGTGTTCAAAATTTCGCCTATTCTTTTTTGCGTAATTTTTTCCAACGCCTCCAACAGTCCGTTTCGGTCTATTTTGCCGTCGTCATATGCTTTTTTTATGTTTTCAATATATTCTTTTGCGGTTGCGTTTTTAATTTCGAATGCCATTTTTGTTACCTCTTTTCCTTATTTTTTTACATTTTAATACAATTTAAGGAAAAAGTCAATATGATTATTTGCTTTTTTTATGCAAAAACGCGAGGGCGGGGAAGTCATTCAACTTCTCCGCCCTTGCCGAACGACTGTTCGATATTTGCATTTAATTCAAAATATTAATAATCGTTGCCGTATTCTTCAACAAGGATATAGCTGGGGTTGGTTTCGGTTTCGGTTGCTTTAAGCGCGTCGGCTATTGTTTCGTTGGCGGTATATGTTTTGCTTAATCTTGAGCAGAAAATACCGTTATATTTTTGGATATAGATATTGTCGTAATATTGCGCTTTGGAGCCGCCGTCGTTGCCCGCCTGAACAATCTTGCCAAGGCTTCTGTCGAAAATGTTGTTGCGAACAATATAGCTTGTTGTGTTGTTAAGAATGCCGCCGTTACGAATTAAAGCCGTAACTCCCGTATCGGGGCGGGCATAGTGACCGAATCCGCCGCCTTTGCGCAGAATGTTGTTTTCGATATATGTGCCGTTAAAGCTTCTTTGGTCGTTTTCGTTGGTGGATTCGCCGTAGAAAATTTCAATATCGTAAACGCACTTTTCAATAACGTTGTTTGTATAGTAAACGTTGTCAACCGCAAGGTTGCCTGTGGACGAGCCCTGATGAGTTACGCCAGCGTCGTATGCCTGCCAAATATAGCAGTTATCAACGGTATAGTTTTTGGCTTCGCCGTAAATTTCGATTGCGTTTCCGTAGGGAGTGGGCCAAGTTCTGTTATACGCGCCTATTTTTGTTTGAAGCGAACCGCCAATCCACTTAAATTCGCAGTTTGTAACAGTCAAGCCGTCGCACTTGCCCGCGCTTACGCCGTGCGCGCCGCCGTAGGCAATGCAAAGGTTATCAATTTTAACGTTGCTTGTTCCTATAACCACGTGGGCTTTTTTTGCCATTTCAATGCTTTCAAACACTTCGCCCGGGTTGCCCTTATCGCATTTAAGGTATATTTTGCCCGTGCCGGAACCTGCGGGGCCCGATTCAGCCGCCATTTCCGAATCGTGGAAGAACGTCATATCTTCCGTCATATCGTTATAATCGTTAAACACTCTGTTCGCACGGTAGTCAAGGTGAGTGCCGTCTTTTTCCGTTGAACGGATAATTTTTCTTGCGTTGGTTTCGTCGTTAAATATGATATTTCCAACGTCTTCCGTAATTGCTTCGGCATATACCCACACGCCGGGAACATCGGTTTTTGTCCACAATGCGGGGTCTGCGGCGTTTTTGTTCCAACCGAAAATGTTGGGTTTTGCGCCTTCGCCGTATGCGGAATATGTAACTCCGTTTTTGGCGGAAAGCTGACCTCGGAACGTATCTCCTCTGCGGAAGAACACGCCGTCGCCCGACTTAAACGTATATCCGCTTACCTTGGCAAGCGTTTTCCATGCCGTTTCGGGGGATTTACCGTCGTTGGAATCGTCGCCGTCGGCAGAAACGTAATAGCTTGTGCCGCTTACCGTTACGCTTGTTTCCGTGTTGCGGATTTCGTTAATTCTCTTTTCGGCAAGCACGTCCACCGCATTTTGAATTTCGTCCGTTGTAAGGTCGTTAATTTGCTCCTTAAGAGCCCTTATATATTCCGCCGAGGTTTTTGCGTCCTGCGGAAGTTCGAACTTTTTATCGTTTTTCATTGTTTCCCACACTTCCTTACCGTCAACTTTGCTGTTGCTTGAAGCGATAATTATGTAATTTTTTGCCCAGTGCTCGCCGATATCGCTGAATTTGTTTGCGGAATCAACATTTTCTTGGTTTGCGTTGCGGTTGATTAATCTGTCGATTATCGTAACAAATTCGGCTCTTGTAATTGTGCCGTCGGGTTTAAACGAATATGTGCCGTCGCCGTTATCATATCCGTTCACAATGCCTTTGGAAGCAAGAGCGAATATTGCCGCTTTGTTACTGCGATTTGTAAGGTCGGTAAATTCCGTAACTTTCATTGAGTTTATTTTGCCAACATATTTAACAAGTTCGCAAACTTCCTCTCTTGTGATAGGCTGTTGCGGATTGATTTTTTCGCCTTTGGAAATTAAGTTTTCCAACGCGCCCATTGCGTCAAGATACGCAACGTTGTAATAATACCAATCGTCCTGCGAAACGTCGGTTATTTCCGTTGTATATTTGCCCTTAATTTCATCGTCCGAGGCAAGAAGTCTTGAAATAATCGTCATTGCTTCTGCACGTGTAATAACGTTTTCGGGTTGGAACGTGCCGTCCGTATAGCCGTTTATAAACGAAGAATCGGTTTTAAGTTCGGGAATCGGCGTTGTTGTTGAATCGGTTATTGTGGGGTCGTATTCTTTAACAACGTCGAAATTTGCAAACCACGAACTGTTGAAATCCGCATATCTTGAAACGTCCAAATATCTTGTGCCCTCAACTCGGCTTTTTCCCTCCGCGCCGTGAGCCGTGCCCACCGTGCCGCCGTATATGGTGATATAGGAATTTCCCTTAACGTTTCTGCCTTCCGCTTCGGGTTCGCTGCCGTTGTTGTTACCGCCGTAAACGCCGTTCACCGTGCCGCCGTATATGGTTATGTGCGTGTCGCCCGAAATAACGCCGTTACGGGAACCGCCGCAAATTTGGCTGTATGTTCCGCTGTAAACCGTTATGTTTGTATCGCCGTCAATATTAACGTTCGTATCGCCGCCGCCTCGAATAACCATATCGTTAGTTATTCCTTCGCCTCGTGTAACGTTAATTCCTTTGCCCAGCACAAGATTTGAACCTCTTGCGTTAAGATAGGACCAGTTTCTGTCCACCCGTATGTTAAGATATTCGATTGTTAAATCGCCGTTGGGGTTCATGGAGAAGTTCCAAGAAAGAAGCGAATCGTCGTCATAGCCGGTAATTGTAATTTTGCCGTGTTTTTCCTCGAGGGAACCAAGGAACACCTGTCTGTCCAGCGCAACTTCGCCCACGATATAAATTGTGCCGCCGTCCATACCCAAAATATCCAACGCGTTTTGAATTGTGGGAACAGCCTTTTCGGGCGAAAGTCCGTCGTTGCTTTCGTTGCCGTCAGCCTTAACGTAAACAGCCTTTTCTTCCGCTTCCTCGTCCTGTTCGCCGATAAGCATTGTACCGTAGTTTGTATCGTCCGCAGGTTCTATTGCCGGAACCTCGGTTGCAAAGACTTGCGAGTTAAGCAAAACCGTAAGCGCGGCAAGCGTGCCCGCCGCAATTCTGCCGAATTTCGTATTGATTTTCATATAAATTCTCCTTTCGAGTGATGTATATATTATACACTGTTTAAGGAGAATTGTCAAGATTTTTTGTTGGATTACACATATGCCTATGTTAATTTTTTATGTACGTTTTACTAAAAAGCGACTTCGAAATCAACTTGTTATCTTTTATTCCGAAATTGTTTTGGCAAAGCATTTTCCAAACATTCTTACCGCCGAAATTGCCTCGTCCATACTGTTTGCGTCGCTTCCCACTTCCAAAAGCAAGCAACCCTTGCACAAATTCTGATTAAAAGCCGCGCTCCGTATGTTTATGGGACGCATAAGATTCGGATATTCACTGTTTACCGTTTTTTGAATGTACGCCGCAACCGTCATATTGTCCGCAAAGTTCGGGTGCTCCGCGCCGCCCTCGTTCGTACCCACAACAAACATCAACTGCGCCGTGGGCTCGCCGTAGATTTCGGCATACGTCTTTTGCTCCAAACCGTTTGAACTTCCCAGAGCGTCCCTGTGTAAATCTATCACATATTTTATCGACGGATATTTTTTCATCAATTCTCTTGCTTCGGCTTTCGAATTTGTATATGAGTTTATATACGATTGTTCGTCGTGCATTGTTTTGCTGTGCAGCGTCGGTATTCCGTATGATTCAAGCACTGTTTTAAGTTCTTCGCCCACCTTAACAACGTTTTGGTTTATATCCTCGTTTCTTGTCGTCCCGTTTGCTCCGCTTCCTCTATACGATTCCGTACCGTGCGTGTGCAATATCAGCACAACCGGTTCTTCGCTTGAGTTTATCGCATACTTTTCAATCGGATATTCTCTTTCAAGCAACGAGCTTTCGTCAATTTGCAGTTTTGTTCCGTTGGTTATGTATATTCTATCGTTTCCTCGGGAAAGATTTCTTCCTATAACTTCCGTTGCAACTTGCGGTGGGGCGGGGGAGGTTTGAATTTCCGAATCCGTTTTGCTTTCACCGCTTCCCGCTTTTTGGGCGGCTTTGGCGAATCTGATGTTTTCCCGAACATTCGAATTTCCCAAACTCTGTTCTTCTTCCGAAATTTCTTTTGCTTCCACCAATACTTTTTCGCCGATTGTTTTATATACGCTTTTTTCGCTCTTTTCGCCGTCGGTTGCTCCCTTAAACAAATTTATTATCATTATCATACCGTTTTCCACATATTGCGGTGCTTCAATCCCGCTTGCATATATCAACGTTATCAGCAGTGCGAACGACGTTATGCAACACATCGCTTTTAAAGCAAAATTGCTCTTTGAATTTGCGTTTTCGTTATCGCATTTTTCAATTATCGCCTTTTCGGGCGTCTCCGCTTTTTTATAAACCGTTTTAACCGTATGCGGCGGATACGCTTTTGTATAAATTGCATTTTCCGTTTCCGAATCCGCATTTCGATTTTGCACATACCCGATTTTGCCTTTGCCGCCGTTTATGTTAATTTTACTGTACGTCATTGCTTTTCACCTCACGGTTGATTATATGAAAGTCAACGTCGATATATTACCTCATTTGCGTTTCACGTGAAACGTTTTTTGCCTGCAATTCGTTTTACGTTTCACGTGAAACATAAACGCTCGCAAACGGCAAGCTTGTTTCACGTGAAACAAAATCGGCTGTTATTTCACAGTTGCACATAAGGGGATTTCGCAAACTGCGGTTTGCGACCAAAGG
>CAZJCI010000039.1:0-13137 GCA_964544455.1 uncultured Oscillospiraceae bacterium | reverse complement strand
TATGTTGCGGAAACCGTATTGACGGATACAACTTCCAATACGGTTCAAAACGACGGAGCATATATTATTGCTCAACCGTGCGGAACGGAGGAAAGCTTTGAATATCAAATGCACAAAGCCGTAACCGAAAAAGGCATAAAAATCGTCGCTCCGTATTCCTTGCAGTTAAAGATTGTGGGAACCGTCGATAAATATGTTGTGCCGATTCTTTCAACCTCCGCAACAAGCAAAGTAATGTCGATAGACGGAAAAACAACCGTTGAAGCTCCCAATACGCCTATTGTTGCTCTTTCAAGCAAAATTTCATACGACGATAACGAAAATGAAAAAAGAGGCAATTTGCTTGTGGTGGGCTCTATGCTGATGTTTGAAAGTAATTGCACGGATAATCCGTCATACGGCAACGCCGACTTCCTTTACGGAATCCTGAAAACTTTGGGCAATAAATCCGTATCGATTGATATTGACGTAAAACCGTTTGACGATAATTATCTTGATATTACCAAAGCTCAGGCAAACAAGCTTTCGTTTGCGGTTATTGCAATTTTGCCCATAATCATACTTATTGCGGGCGTTGCCGTGTGGTATAGAAGAAAACGCAAATAAAACGTAATTATTCGGCAAAAATAAGAAATACGGGAGAACTTTGGCACCATGATAAAAAAACAAATAAAAACAATTATAGCCATTGTGTTGGTTCTTTGCGCACTGTTCGGTTCGGCGCTGTTGCTCAAGCACTTTAATATTGTCGATATTTTCGGTAGCAATGACGTTCAGGACGACAACGCCGATAAGCCAAAATACGATGAAGACGGCGATTTGCTCGGCACAAGCGACAGACCGTTTATTTACGATACCGAAAAAATCGAATTAAAAGACGTCAGCACAATAGAAATTCAAAATATAAACGCCGAAACCGGAGAAAAAAGAAATTTTCGGTTCTATATGGACCCCATTGCGGAAAATTTAATTCTTGAAGGAAGAGAAATGCTTTCTTTCGATAAAGAAGCTCTTTCAAATCTTTATATGAATACTTGCTATATGCTTGCAATAGCAAAAATTTCAAACCCCACGGAAGACCTTAAAGAATACGGATTGCCAAACGGAAAATCGGATAATTGGTTTATCGTTACAACCGCCGACGGCGAAAAAAAGCAAATTTATATCGGCGATAAAATACCGACAGGCGGCGGATATTACTGCAAAAGCGTAGATAAGCCGCATATTTATATCATAGATACAATGATAGAATCCTGCGTTTTGGCGGGCCCCGAAGCTTTTATCGTGCCAATGCTTTGCACTCCGTTTTCGCAAGAAAAAATGTATACAGTTGATAATATAAGAATTATAAAAGACGGCGAACTGACGGTCGGTTTCGAACTTGCTTTGCAAGACGAATCCACCGCAAACGACGGAACGTCGTATTCGCATACAATGACATATCCCGGAGGATATACGGTTTCTCAAACGGTTATGGATACAATTGTAACAAAGCTTTCCAATTTTACCGGTACGGAAGTTGTAACCTCGGATTTGTTCGATTTATATAACGTTAAGGCTGAAGAAACCGACGACGGCAAAGAAACGAACGACGAATCCGTTTTGGACGAAAACAAAAAACTTCGTGAAACTCTTGAAAAATACGGTCTTTTAAAACCGTCCCACGAAATACACTATACTCTTGACGGCGAAACATACCGCATTATATTCGGCGGCAAAACGGAAGACGGCGGCTCGTATTATGCTTTAAATATGTCGCAAATGATTGTTTGCACAGTGGCGTGCGCCGACGTTCCCTTTATAGATTATAACGTCATTGATTTTGTGGACGAATATATTTTCCAAATGAATATCGACAATATTGCAAGCCTTAAAGTTACCGCAAAAAATATTGACGAAACGTTTGAACTTTCGGGTGAAAAACAGGAACTTACGGTAAAACGCGCCTCAAACGGAGAAACGGTGGATACAAAAAGCTTCCGCCAGTGCTATATCGACATTCTTCTTGTAAGAATGGAAGGAGCGGCGGACGTTGCGGAAAAAGCGGGAGAAACTCTGTCGTATACTTTTACCACTCGAGACGGAAGAGTTTTCGAATTTAAGTTCTACGATATTTCCACAACAAAGTTATTCTATACCGTCAACGGAGCAGGCGAATTCTATGTAAATCGAGATTCCGTTTCAAAGGTGATTTCCGATTTTCAAAAGCTTATCGGCGGCGAAACGGTTGTTTCGGAAGCAATGGGCGGCTGATTGTTAATTTTGCAAACAAATTGAAAGGAGTATAAATATGGGTTTTTTTGATAAACTGTTCGGAAAGAAAAAAAGCAAAGAGAACATAAACGATGTGTTACCGGAGGAAAAATATGCGGAAAGCGAATCCAATGTAATTATCGAATCGGATAACAAAAACGAAAATATAGGCAAAACGGCTGATTCCGATAACAAAAAAACGGATGCGCCGCCAACAGGCGAGCAATTGTCCGTTGAAGAATATGTTGCAAAATTTCGCAAAGCATACCGAAAGTATTTCCCAAAATCCTTGGATTCGGTGGAAAGCCATATGCAACTACCGTATATGATAGGCGCGACTTTCGATGTGAATTCCGTAATAGAAGAGGCAAAAAAAAGCGTTTATTCAAAGTTTAACGGCGATTCGCAAAAACTTGCCGAAAAAAGCCGCGCGGCGGTTGCTCAGGTTGCTTTGATGATTGACAAAAATCTTGAAGCGTCGGACAACGAAACATTAACGGCGGCTTGCGCAAGGTCGCACACGGAATCGCTTGAAAAAACTTGGATTGTGCTGGATTTTTATTGCGAAATGCTGAAAGCCGATTATATAAAAAATATAAAAAAAGCGTATGGGCTTGTAACCGAACAGCTCGTCGCTCGAGGCGTCGCTCCCGAAATAAGCGTTGAAGCGGATTACGAAGCAACTCTTTTGCAATGTTCAAAGCTTATTGCCGAAAACGCAAATTCCGAAGAAATTTCAACTCTTAAAAAGAAAATATTCTCGCTTCTTTTAAAACAGGAACGTATATATGTTCCGCACGACGAAACGTTTAACAAATCTTTTCCCTATGTTGGCGCAGACGGAAAAACGGAAGTTATTACAAACGAAAAGCGCGCGCAGGAACTGAAAAACTTTTTGGAAAAAAACAACGAATGTCGAGTAACGCTTAACGAATATAAAAATACGGATATTCTGAAGTTCTTTCAAGATATTCTTCATATGGGGCTTGACAAAATAAGACTTGAAAACGGTTTTGCTCCGATTGAATTGAATGTTGAAGATTATGATGTCGGCAAGCAAACAAATCTTCTTGAAATATGCAACAGAAGCGTTCGAGGTTATTTTATAAAAGAGCTTCAATACGGATACCGTTTGGAAAAGCTCCTTTCCGATAAAAAAGAAAGCGACGTTTACAAAATTATCTCAAGCGCAATGGTCAATGCTCGCAATAACGGCTACCGTGCTCTTGCGGGCGGGCTTATATACGCTTTGTGCGTCGGAGACGGAAATTCCGCAAATGAAAAAACTTTATATACGCCCAACGCGTTAATAAAAGCCAAAGAAATAATGAAAGTTATGGGCGTTATCGACGAAAATGTGCTTGTTGCTCCCGGAAATAACGGCTATGAAATTTTTGAAGGCAAACTTGCACTGAAAACCGTTCAAAAGCGCGGAGCTGCGCCGGAGGAAGGTCTTGTGTGCGCGTTTACGGATAAAAAAGGAGCCGACGCAATATGCGAACGCATAAAAGAAGCGGGGACGGAGTGTTTCGTTACGGTTATAACCTTGGCGGAGCTTTGCGCCGGAGCTTCGGCTTGCGCGGGTTTTGTTTTGGATATGAATACCTACGGCATTGAAATTTCAAAAGATTTGTTTCAAAAAATAGACGAATGTGCAAGAACTTCCGGTCAAATTGTTGCCGGAAAGGAAATATCGGGAAACTGAAGTTACAAATCAATATATTCCGCTTGCTTGTCAAGCGGAAATTTTTTATAAAAATTCACCAAAATACGCATAAATAATAGCATATATAATACGGTAAATCGGTCATATTCAATAAAAAATAAAAATATTAAAATTTTTTCTTTACATATGTTTATTTGTTCAAATAAAAATGGTATAATCTATAAAATTAAACATTTTTGCAAATAAAGGAGTACGAATATGGCTTATTATTATGACGAACCTTCAAGAACTTTCAGCGAATACCTTCTTATTCCCGGATATTCCGACGAAAACTGTATTCCGTCCAACGTTTCCTTAAAAACGCCGCTTGTAAAGTTTAAAAAAGGCGAAGAACCCGCAATTTCCATGAATATTCCAATGGTTTCCGCAATAATGCAATCCGTTTCGGACGATAAAATGGCAATTGCCCTTGCAAAAGAGGGTGGAGTTTCTTTTATCTACGGCTCGCAAACAATTCAGCAGGAAGCGGAAATGGTAAGACGAGTTAAAAATTATAAGGCAGGATTCGTAACTTCAGATTCCAATATCCGTCCGGACGCAACCTTAAGCGATGTTATTGCGCTTAAAGAAGCTCTTGGACATTCAACAATTGCCGTTACCGAAGACGGCTCTCCCAACGGCAAACTTTTGGGAATCGTTACCGGCAGAGATTACAGAATCAGCCGTATGTCGCCCGATGAAAAGGTTGAAACATTTATGACGCCCTTGGAAAAACTTATAATCGCACCGGAGGGAACGTCGCTTAAAGAGTGCAACAATATAATTTGGGATCATAAGCTTAATTCGCTTCCCATTGTGGATAAAAACGGAAATTTGCTGTATTTTGTATTCAGAAAAGACTACGACCAGCACAAAGAAAACCCGCTCGAACTTTTGGATTCCGATAAAAGATATGTTGTCGGCGCAGGAGTAAATACCCGAGATTACGCCGAAAGAATACCTGCTCTTGTGGAAGCCGGCGCAGATGTTCTTTGCATTGATTCCAGCGAAGGATTCACCGAATGGCAAAAAAGAACAATAGCGTTTGTGCGTGAAAAATACGGAGACAGCGTAAAAATCGGCGCAGGCAACGTGGTTGACGCCGACGGATTCAGATTCCTTGCGCAAGCCGGCGCAGATTTTATAAAAATCGGTATCGGCGGCGGTTCAATATGCATAACCCGAGAAACAAAAGGTATAGGAAGAGGTCAGGCAACAGCCGTTATCGAAGTTGCCAAAGCCAGAGACGAATATTTTAAAGAAACGGGAATATATGTTCCCATCTGTTCCGACGGCGGCATTGTGCACGATTACCACATCACTCTTGCGCTTGCAATGGGTTGCGATTTTGTTATGCTCGGCAGATATTTTTCTCGTTTTGACGAATCCCCGACAAACAAAATTATGGTGAACGGTAACTATATGAAAGAATATTGGGGAGAGGGAAGTGCGCGTGCAAGAAATTGGCAAAGATACGATATGGGCGGCGCGGCAAAGCTTTCCTTTGTGGAAGGCGTGGATTGCTATGTTCCCTATGCCGGACCGCTTCACGATAACCTTGCCGTAACGCTTGCAAAAGTCAGGTCTACAATGTGTAATTGCGGAGCGGTTTCCATAGCGGAGCTCCAAAACAAAGCAAAACTTACTTTGGTAAGTTCGGTTTCCATAGTGGAAGGCGGCGCGCACGATGTATTGGTAAAGGATAAGAGTAATAACAGATAAAAATACATTTTTCAAATTTCACAAATCCGCTAAAAACGGTGTAAAATAAAACCAGCCTCCCGCGGAAAAACGTACTTTCCGCGGGAGCTGTTTTTTACGCCGAAAAAATGCGCAAATAAAATATGCCGAAATTTCGGTTTAACCCGAATTACGTCCCGAAAATAAGGATATATCGCATATTGTTCCGTATTTAACCGCTTTTACTGTAATAAATTTAACGCATAATATCATATTTGAATAAATTTTTCCAAAAATAAAATATTTTAACAAAAAATCGCATTATGCCTTGACATTTACTGTAAAATTTGCTAAAATCAAAAGAGAAATAATTATACCGAAAAGGAGAACAGCAATGATTATTGCAGATAAAAAATTTTTGTCGGAAATAGATAAAAAAGCCGACGCTTTAAAAAACAGCATTATTAACGCAAAGGACTCCGTTACATATCCGGGAACGGCATACTATGTTTCCAATACCGGCGACGACGCCAACGACGGCTTAACCCCGCAAACCGCCGTGTGTTCGCTTGAAAGAATCTATTCGTTGCCGCTAAAGCCGGGCGACGCAATTTTGTTTCAAAGAGGCGGCATTTGGCGCGGCGAACTTCAGGTAAACGTAAAAAATATCACAATTGCGGCATACGGCGAAGGCAAAAAACCAAGATTCTACGGCTCCCTGAAAAATTACGCTGTCCCTCATGAATGGGTAAAAACCGATTTGCCCAACGTTTGGAAATACTTCAAACCGTTCGATATAGATATAGGTCACATTGTTTGCAACGGCGGAAAAATCCATTGCATAAAAAAATGTTTGGGACACTACGGATTTAAGGGCACGGTTGAAGAACTAAGCTCCGACCTTGAATTTTGGTGCGACAGAAACGACCGCAACACTCTGTATTTCTATTCCGAACAAAACCCGGGTTCTCGCTTTTTCCAAATGGAATTTCACCGCCGAACAAGCTTCTTTATGCTTCGAAGCGGCGACGGAGCGCATTTGGATAATCTTTGCATTATGCACGTGGGCGTTCACGGCATAAGCACCGGAAATTTCGATAATCTTCACGTAACAAACTGCGAAATAGGCTATATAGGCGGCGGCATACAATTCACTCAGGGCGAATGGGACACAAGATTGGGAAACGGCGTTGAAATATACGGAGCTTGCCACAACTATTCCGTGGAAAATTGCTATATCCACGATTGCTATGACGCAGGCGTAACGCACCAAAGAAAAGGCGATTGCCCGTTCCCGATAAGAATGGAAAACGTTACATATAAAGATAATTTATTTGAACATTGCATTTATTCCATAGAATATTTCTGCGACCAAACCAATTCTGACCAAGATATGATGAGCCATATCCGAATGACCGGCAACATTTGCCGCTATGCGGGCGGTTTCGGTTGGCAACGCCCAAACAGAGTTGCTCGGCATATTCAGGGCGGCTGGCTTAACTGCAAACGTAAATATCCCGCCGAAGATTATATTGTGGAAAACAATATTTTCGACAGAAGCATAGATACGCTTGTTTCCATAAGTTCCGTTAAAGAAGAACATCTTCCCATAATGAAAGGCAACACCTATATTCAGTATGCGGGCAAAAATTACGGTGCGAACTTTGTTCCCTACGACCGCTATCTTCCGTTTGACGAGGAAACGGAAAAATTCATAAAAGAAACGAAAGGCGAAAACGACGCCGTTGTTGCCGTTGTTCCCGAATACGACGGAATGTGCGATTAATGACAATGCATAAGTTTTGATTTTTTTGCCAAACTTTGATTTTATAATATATTTATTTGTAAAAATTGAACTTTTCTTCTGTTTTCGGAGTCAATAAAGCGTTTTTTTAAAAAAACGTTTGTGCAAAGAGGACAAAAATACGCCCACTTTTTTGTGCAAATAAGAAAAATTTAAATTCATTCAAAAAGAGATTGATTTCATAACAAATTGGTGATATAATTAATAATAGTTTATTGTGGGCGTTGATACCCCGCAACGTTTTTAAACAACCGTAGGAGGAAAAAAGAATGAAACTCAAAAGATTTTTGGCATTGCTTTTGTCCGCGCTTATGCTTACAACAGTGCTTGCGGGCTGCGGCAAAAATGAAGAAGAGGAAGAAGAGGAAGATAAGGGCGCAATTATCGATATGTATTTCGGCAAAAAACCGAACGATTTGGACCCAACGGTGTTTGCAACAAATTCCGATAAATATCAGATAACATCGTTGCTGTTTGAAGGTCTTGTAACCGTAAACGATAAGGGCAAAGTGGAAAAACTCGGCGCGTCGGAATGGAAATACGAAGTTGACGAACGTGACGACGAACTTAAACTTACAATCAAACTTGCAAACAAAAAATGGTCGGACGGCATTTCGGTTCGAGCGGACGATTATGTTTATTCGTGGAAAAAAATTCTTGCTCCGGCAAACAATAACCCCGCCGCCGCATTGCTTTATCCCATTAAAAACGCAACAAAGGTTAAGTCGGGCGAAGTTACCGTTGCCGATATCGGCGCAATTGCCGTGAACGAATCCACATTGGAAATTACGTTTGAAAACAAAAACGCCGACGTTGAATATTTTATCCGCTGTCTTGCAAGCCCCATGCTTGTGCCTTTGCGAGAGGATAAGGCGGAAAAAGAAGATTGGTCCAACAAGCTTAACTATTTTGTTTCCAACGGTCCGTTTGTTGTTAAATCCATTTCGGACGACAGATATATTATCGAAAGAAACATTCACTATAACGGACGTTTGACAAGCGAAAAACTTGACAAATACGTTACTCCGTACAGAATTATCGCTCATTTCGGCGAAAGTTCGGACGCGATTAAGATGTATAACGAAAAAGATAACATTGCGGAACAGTATTTTTATATCGGCGATTTTTCCAAAGCCGACTATGAAAGCAACAAAAAGAACATTAAGTCCGACAGCGACCTTACAACATACACATATTATTTTAACACCGAAAACGATATTCTTTCTTCCGCCGAAACAAGACGAGCTCTTTCCGGCGCGCTTGACAGAAAAGAAATTGCAAAAATTCGAGGCAACGGCGCGGAAGCCGCAACCGGTCTTGTTCCCACGGGAGTAAAGGATTCCGGTTCAAAAGACGATTTCCGCAGTAAAGCCGGCAACGTTTTTGATTACAGCGGCGCAAAAGTTGAAAAGAAGGGTTCAATAACTCTTATTTACAATTCCGAAAGAGATTATGAAAAAGAAATTGCCGAATATGCAAAAACACAATGGGAAAAGCTTGGCATAAAAACAACGCTTAAAGGCGTTGGCGGCGACGAAATAGACGATATAATCATCAGCGGAGAATTCGACGTTGTGGGTGCGGATATTGTTTCGCTTACGGACGACGCATTCGGTTTTGTTGTGCCTTTTGCAAAGAAATATTCCGGAACTTCCGTTGACGTAAGAAACCCCGACGTGTTCTATAACGCGCACTTTACGAGATATGACAACGAAAAATACAACGAGCACATACAAACAATTGCGGAGCTTGACAAGAAGAACTCCAAAAACAGAGCGGAACTTTTAAGGGAAGCCGAAAAAATGCTTATGAATGACGCACCCGTGGCACCGTTGTTCTTCGAAAAAGCAAGTTATATGGTAAGCGGCGATTTATCCAAATATACCGTAAATTACAGAGGCGCAAAGAACTTTGTAAACGCAAAGCTTAAGAACTACGAAAAGATTAACGAAGCAAAAACCGAAGCTGAACTTCTTGCCGAAGAAGAAGCGAAAAAAAATAAATAACATAAATTTGGGAGAGTGAAAGCTCTCCCTTTTTTTTATTCAAAATTGCATGGTAAAAGACGTCGACTGCGGACAGCGACAATGGCTGTGCATAAAGATATTTCGCCGACTGCGGTCGGCGACAAGGGCTATGCGCCCTTGACTGCACCAACTTTAAAGCACTCTAAAAGTGCTTTAAAAAAGTTGGGCAAAAACTTTCTTTTGGGGTGGGAAAGTTTTTTGCCCCTCTTTTTTTTCTAAGCACCGTGTGTCGGTGCTTTAAAGCTTGCGGTTTCCCAAGGCTTTGCCAAAGACAAAGCCTTTGCGGAACCTTAGGTCGCTGACCGCAGTCGGCGAAATTCCAACCGCAAACGACATTTTACAACCCGTAAAATTTTCCTTACCGTAATATAAAAATCGGTGAAACGGTGTTTTTTGAAATTTTAAATTTTTTTTGAAAAGTATTGAAATTCGGAAGAGTATGTGATATAATAATTGTGCCAGACCAACTGAATATCGAAAAGCAGTGACATTTTTTACTCATGGGAAAGGTGCGCCTTTTTTGTGCTGTCCTAATTTTGGATTGAATCTGATTATCAATCCTTTTGAAAATCGGGTATATTGGATTTTCGAGTGAGCGGGACAGCGGTAATTGAATTGTTGTGTATTAAGCGAATGGGTTTGGCGACTGCCGAGGTTTCGCTTTTTTGTGCGGTTACTTCGGTAGCCGCATTTTTTTGTTTGCAAATAAGTTATGGGAGGGTAGTTAATTTTGCTCTGTAAACCGAAAAATGCAAAAAAATAATTTTTATGAAAGGAATTTCGAAAAATGAAAAAAATTATTTCACTTGTATTGGCTGTAACTTTAGCGATTTCCTCAGTTCTTTGCGTATCTGCCGCAAATGAGGAAATAAAGGTTTATTTGGAAGGTAGCAAAATCAGTTTTGACGTTCAGCCGCAAATAATCAACGGCAGAACAATGGTACCGATAAGGGCAATATTCGAAACAATGGGAGCAACCGTTACCTGGGACGACGCAACAAAAACCGCAATCAGTACGAAAGACGGCACAACCGTAAAAATGACTTTAAACAGCACAACGGAATACATTAACAACACTGCGCTTGAAATGGACGTTACGCCGGTTATTATCGACGGAAGAACGCTTGCTCCCGCAAGATATGTTGCGGAAGCTTTTGGATATTATGCAGGTTGGGACGCACCCACAAAATCCGTTCTTATAAGCAAAACACAAAATCCCGATATTTCGCAAATTAAGGACGGTACACGAAAGAATCCTTACAAATTCGGGGATAAAATTCGAATCAATGTTTTTAAAATTAATGCAACAGAACCCAAATCAACGTTTGACATTACTTTGAAAGGTATTTTAAGCCCTGAAGAAATGGAAAACAAAATAAATAATTCGGATTATTATACTTATGATGAGGATAAATATTATCTGAATTGCGATGTATCTCTCATTTACTATGAGAGTGATTCTGCTTATACATTTAGTGTGGACTCTATACTTATGGAACAAGACATTGTTACGAGCAATGGTGATACAAAAAGTTCAGGATTGCATTGGTATAGAGATCCAAGCAAAAATACCTTTTTTAAATTGTTTGAAGGTGATTCCGGCGAGTGCTATATTCCTATAGATATATCAGAATTAAAAGATGACGAAACCATTGATTACTTTACAATTACAACTTACGCCGGAAATGAAAAAGATATAACTGATAAAAAAACGGTTTGGTTTTCGCTGAAAGCGGTACCGGAAAGCGAAATTTCAAATATTGATATTTCGCAAACTAGGGACGGCACACGAAAGAATCCTTATAAATTCGGCGATGCGGTAACAATGACGGTATATAAATATAACGACGATTGGACGGAAAAAGTTGTTGCCGAAACGGTAAAACTTACGTTAAATTCGTTTGTAAGTTTCGAACAGATAAAAGCGGAAAGCAAATCCGACAAAACCTTTTATATGTACGACGACAACGATTGGTTTATTGTGGGAGACGTTTTGTTGGCTGAATATAACCAAGACGACGCATATTCGTTTTCCGATTTAGAATACGGCTCCAAAGCGGTTACAAATCAACTTTCAACAACAAGCACTTACACGTGGTTGGCAGACCCTGTTAATTATAAAAACCTTTCAATGTATGAGGGCGGAAGCGGAAAAGTATATATACGTGTGGACACCGAAGAATTGGAAGAGGGACAAACCTTTGAATATTTTACAATTACATACAGTTCGGGTAGTTCCTATAAAGACGAAACAACAGTTTGGTTTTCGCTGAAATAAAATAATGCACAAAAAAATTCTCCCAAAATCGGTTTTTACGATTTTGGGAGCTTTTGATGCAATTACGTCTAAGTAATGAATGTTTCGCCAACTGCGGACAGCGACAAGAGCTATGCGCCCATTGACTCCGGTCGCTTATAAAACCCGATATACGGCGCTTGAAAGAAAAGCTCCGCAAAAAAATTTTTCTTTTGGGCTGGGAAAATTTTAATTGTTGCGGTGATGAGGGCGTTTTTTGCGGCAAAACCAAACAGCGATTAACTACTCAAACCGCAAATAGTTAGCCAAAAACCAAAATTCCCACAAAACCCACAAAAAATCCCCAACCCCAAAGGGAAGTTTTTTGCCAAGCTTTTTTTCTAAGCACCCGTATGTCGGTGCTTTAAAGCTTGCTGTTTCCAAATGCAAGCCTTAGGTCGCTGTCCGCAGACAGCGAAACACCCTTATGTGAAAATAGAATTTCGCCGTCCGCAGACGGCGAAAAAGGATCGCATAATATTAGAAAAGTCCGATAATTTTTCCGTTTTCGTCAACGTCGATTTTTTCGGCGGCGGGAACTTTGGGAAGTCCCGGCATTGTCATAATATCGCCCGTAAGAACAACGATAAATCCCGCGCCTGCGGAAACTTTTACGTTTTTAACGGTTATTTTGAAGTCCTGCGGTGCGCCGAGCTTTGTTTGGTCGTCCGAAAAACTGTATTGCGTTTTTGCAACGCATATGGGCAGATTTCCGAAGCCAAGTTCCGTTAAACGGTCAATTTGCTTTTTGGCGGCGGGGAGAACAGTAATTCCGTTGCCGCCGTAGATTTTTTTAACAATCGCTTGAATTTTTTCTTCAATCGTTTGGTCAAGCTCATAGGAAAATGCAAAGTTGTTGGGCTGTTCGCAAAGAGAAATTACTTCTTTTGCCATTTCAACGCCGCCGTTGCCGCCGTTTGCCCATACGTCGGAAAGAACCGTGTTCACTCCAAGCTCTTTGCATTTGCTTATTATCAGGTCGAGTTCCGCCTGAGTATCGGTGGGGAATTTGTTAATCGCAACAACCGACGGGAGATTATATACGTTTTTAATGTTGGAAACGTGGCGCAAAAGGTTGGGAATTCCGTTTTCCAACGCCTCCAAGTTTTCGGTTCCAAGTTGATTTTTCGGAACGCCGCCGTGCATTTTTAACGCTCTTACCGTTGCCACAATTACAACAGCCGACGGAACAAGTCCCGCATAACGACACTTTATGTCCAAAAACTTTTCCGCACCAAGGTCTGCGCCGAATCCCGCTTCGGTTATTGCGTAGTCCGCAACTTTAAGAGCGGTTTTTGTGGCGATTACGGAATTGCAACCGTGCGCGATGTTGGCAAACGGACCGCCGTGAATGATGGCAGGCGTATGTTCC
>CAZJCI010000038.1:0-13188 GCA_964544455.1 uncultured Oscillospiraceae bacterium | reverse complement strand
AAGGCTTTGTCTTTGGCAAAGCCTTGGGAAACCGCCAACTTTAAAGCACCGATACGCGGTGCTTAGAAAAAAGTTGGACAAAAAACTTTAATATGAGTAGGGATTTTTTTGGGGTATTGTTGGAATTTTTGATTTTGGCGGCTAATTTGCGGTTTTGAGTAGTCAGCCGCTGTTTGATAAAAAGCAATCCCCAACGCCGCAATCTATACAAAAACAACAACCAAAACCACCCCTTACCACAGCACCCCAAAAAAATCCCCCAAAAAAAGGAAAGTTTTTGCCCAACTTTTTTCAAAAAGTTGGTGAGGTCAAGGGCGAACAGCCCTTGTCGCAAACCGCAGTTTGCGAAATCCCCACCGCCGCAACCCCTATACAAAAAGCCACAGCCAAAACTCACCCTTACCACAGCAACCCCTATACAAAACCACAACCCAAACTCACCCGTACCACAACACCCCAAAAATCCCCACAAAAAAGGAAAGTTTTTGCCCGACTTTTTAAAGCGCTTTTAGAGTGCTTGAAAGTTGGTGAGGTCAAGGGCGAACAGCCCTTGTCGCAAACCGCAGTTTGCGAAATCCCCTCCACAGCAACCCCTATACAAAAAGCCACAGCCAAAACTCACCCTTACCACAGCAACCCCAAAAAAATCCACCCAAAATATGAAACGCACAATTTCAAAAATACCGTTCAACGCTACGACAGGTTGGAACAGATTACGGAAATAAAACACGGCAAGGTTCTTCAGGCAAATTGCTATCTCATCAATTCAAAAGAAATGTGGGAAAAAGCGCGCGAAGTATACATAGAAAACAGTCGATTTTTCGTGGATTCGGCAACGTAATCTCACAAAACGGAGGTAAAAATGAAAAACGTAAAGGATTTCGGCGCGGTAGGTAACGGCATAGCGAACGATACCAAAGCCATACAAAACGCAATAAACGCCGGCGGCACGGCGTTTTTCCCTCCCGGCACATACCTTTCGGGTACAATATACCTAAAAAGCAACGGAGGAATATATCTCTCCGCCGGCGCAAAAATAATCGCAAGCACAAATTCGGAAGATTATAACAACCCCGACTATTGCCCGCAAAATCAGGTTTTCAAGGAAGAATATATGGCGGGAACGCACCTAATAACAGCCGTGGAACAGGAAAACGTTTCAATTTCGGGATTCGGCACAATCGACGGAAATTCGCACTTTTGGGTAAACGAAACGTTAAAAGAAGATTATTGCGAATTTTGGGGACATCCGCCCGCAAGCGCAAACCGCCCCGCGCAAATGATATTTTTTGCGGAATGTAAAAACGTAAAAGTCGAAAACGTAACCTTGCTTAATTCTCCGTTTTGGCATCTGTTTTTTCACGGTTGCACCGACGTAACGGTACAGGGACTGACAATAAAAGGCGAACGCCGCCAATGGGTAAACGACGGAATAGATATAGATTGCTGTTCAAACGTAGCGGTTACCAATTGCCTGATAGATACCGGCGACGACGGTATAACTCTCCGAGCCAACGGCAAGCCCCTAAAGCAAAAAGAAGCCGTATGCGAAAACGTAACCGTTTCCAACTGCGTAATTACAAGCTATCTTGATTACGGAATAAGAATAGGCGTGGGAAACGGAATAATCAAAAACTGTACGTTTTCCAATATAATAATAAAAGATTCGCTTAACGGAATAGGCATAACCTGCCGATTTTCGCCAAACTCAAGCGGAGTAAGCGCGCAAAACCTTTCTTTTTCGGATATGTCCGTAGAGGCAAAATGCGCAATATCGCTTAAAATCAGTAACGACAGTTCGCATCCGCCGCTTGAAGTTCCGCGTCATATAAGAGATATACGGTTTAACAACGTTTTTGCTCAAACAAACAGAAGCTGCGAAATTGTGGGATTTAAAAACGGCGAATGCTCGGATATAACCTTTACCGGTTCCAAGCTTATTTTTACCGAAGAAGACCCTTGCAACAATCGCTATCCGTGTTTTTGGACCGGCAAAAGAGATTGCGCATTTTATATCGAAAATGCAAAAAATATTTCGTTTAACAACTTCGAAATATCGGCGGAAGATTCCGTAAAAAGCAAAATCGTCCTAAAAAAAGCGAAAAATATCCGCAAAATAAACTCCCGAATCACACTTTTAAACGAAAATAACTCAAAATAAATAAAAATAAACGTTATATAAACACCCAAAAAATTCAGTTTCTCCGCAGTATTTTTCAAATGCAAACGGAATTTTCGGACGGTCGCCGACAAAAAGCGAACCTATTTTCGGCATAGGGGTATTTCGCAATTGCAGTTCGAGAACAAATGGGAATTTCGCGGTTTGCGAACCGAGACCAAAGGCGCCGCGAATGCGTTGTTACGACAACGCATTTGAAAACCGCCAACTTTAAAGCACCGACATACGGCACTTTAAAGAGTGGCAAAAGACTTTCTTTCGAATATGGAAAATTTTTGGGTATTGTAGGAATTCTTGATTTTGGCGGTTTATTCGGTGGTTCGATGAAGTTGTGTTTTTGCGTGTGGCGTTTCGACTGTCCCTATTTGCCGACTGTTGCAAATTTCGGAAAACATACGGCATATTGCCGCAACCTATATAAAACCACAACCCAAACCCACCTCACCACAGCAACCCCAAAAAATCCCCACCCCAAAAGTAAAGTTTTTGCCCCGCTTTTTTCAAAAGCGGGTGAGGTCAAGGGCGAACAGCCCTTGTCGCAAACCTCAGGCAGCGAAATTTCTTTTAACGGAAGTGACAAAAATCCCGCCGCAACGCAATATAACGAAAAACGCAAATTATTTGTATTTAAAATGCAAACGCTCACCGTTGGTTAAAACGTTTACGTTAAAAATATTTAAATTTTAATTGCCGAAAGTATATTTGAAAGTTTCATATCATCGCCTCCGTCGGAAACGCTTGATATTTGTTCAACGTTATTGCCGTCGCCGTCATAAAGAATTTCCGTTCCCGCCGTTCCTCTGAAAGTGCAGGCTATCAGCGAAAGTTTTCCGCCGATGTGTTTGATTGCGGTGGATTTTTTCAGTCCCATAAGCTTATTGTTAAAGAAATCACAGCATATAAGCCGTGCGTCGGCGGAAATCAAAAAGCCGATTTCGGCAGTATCCGCATAACAGCTTTCAAGAGTGTTGGCGGCTTGAATATCGAAAGCTGTTGAACCGATAAGCATTTCGGGGCATTCGTTTATATAACCGTTTTCTTCGTTATCTCCGTATATGCCGTTTGACGCAAGCATTTTGCGTTTTGCGTAAATATCCACCATTCCTTTACGGACATACTTTTCGGCGGAACCGTTCCGCCCCAAATGTGACATCTTGTTATTCTGTTCGCACTTCCCAACATTCTCATTCCCACCGTATAATCAACAACAATACAGTCGTTGAAGTGCGAGTCGCACTTATCGGAATATATGCCCACGTTGCCCGAAAGACCTTTCATTGTGCATTTGCAGTATATATTGTTGCATATCAGTTCGTAAATATGTCCGCCAAGCTCTCCGCCTATGCAAAGACCGTATTTTTTTCCGTTATGAAAAACGGTATCGGTCAAAGTAAAGTGGTGTGCGTTTGTAATTGCAAAACAACTTGCCATACCTTGTCCGTCGATATCGCCGCCCCTAACAAAAAGTCCCAAATTATCATAAACCGTTCCGTCGTTGTTGAACAGCGAAAGTGCGTGATAGTTTTTATCGGATATATATTTTATAACAAAATCCATTTCTTTTACGGCTGTCAGCCTTGCCGCAGGGTGCATATCAAGCGAACAGCGGTTGCTTATTGTAATCGGCGTTGCAATTTTATAATCTCCTTTCGGAATACACAATATTCCGTTTTCGGTAGCCTTAACGGCTCGCATAATTCTTGGCGAATCATCTGTTTCGCCCGCAAGCCTTGGATAATTCGATAAAACAGTATCGTACATAACAATCTCCTTAAAAATTCATAATAATTACCGCAGTAATTCCGACAATAATACTGCATAACTGTTTTTTTGTTATTTTATCTCGGAAAAGAAAAATTCCCGCCAATGTTGAAAGCAATATTGAACCGCCCGAATAGACGGGAAAAAGAAACGTGCCGTCCGTTGTGGAAATTGCGTATGTATTCAACGTTTGAAATATTGCCAGCGTTGCCCCGGTAAGTAAGGAAACAATCAAAATATTTTTTCCGAATTTATATTCCTTGGGTTTACCGCATAAGCACAGTATAAAATATATTATTACCGAAAAAGCCGCCGCAACCGTATATGCGCACGCCACAAACGCCGCATTTTGGCTTTTAAATTCCGTTGAGGCAAACACTTTTTGAGTGATTGCGATTCCGCCGTTTGCAAATGCCGCGCAAAGCGTAAGAAAAAGCCAATTTCCGTTAATTCCGCCCGCTTTAAAGTCTGTTCCGACAAAAAACGACAGCACGGTAAGCAGTATTCCCACAAACCTAAAAGCGGAAATCGGTTCGCCGAAAACCGTTGCCGATACAATTACGGGAAAAATCATACTTAAATTGACGAACAATACGGTTAACGAAACGTTTCCCACGGACAAAGCCTTTGTATATGTCATTTGAAATAAAACGGTGAACAGAGCAAACACCGAAGCATAACCCCAAACCGCCGTTGAAACATTTGTAATTTTCGGCAAAAACAGTATTGCCGAAAATGCGAATATTAACCCGTTAAAAAATATTGCGTCGGAAATTGTTTTTACGGATTTTTTACTGAACAGACTTTGAAGCGTAACCTTACAGGTCGCCAAAAAGCACAAAACCAAAACAGTCAAATATTTCATATGCTATCTCCTTATCTTCTATCGCACCGTTTATCAAAGCAGTATAAGTATAAATCATAAAACTCCGTTATTCAATATGTTATTCTGACAACTGTATGGACTTTTTTGACATTTTGCGTTGTGTGGGGGAATTTGCGGTTTGCGAACCGCGACCAAGGCTCCGCAAAGGCTTTGTCTTTGGCAAAGCCTTGGGAAACCGCCAACTTTAAAGCACCGATACGCGGTGCTTAGAAAAAAAGTTGGACAAAAAACTTTCTTTTGGATAAGGGAAGTTTTTGGGGGTATTGTTGGAATTTTTGATTTTTGCGGTTTATTCGGGGGCGATGCAGTTGTGTTTTTGTGTGGCGTTTCGAATGTCCCTATTTGCCGACTGTTGCAAATTTCGGAAAACATACGGTATATCGCCGCAACCCCTATACAAAAATCACAACCCAAACCCACCTTTACCACAGCAACCTCTATAAAAAACCGCAACCCAAACCAATCCTCACCACAGCAACCCAAAAAAATCCCCCCAAAAAAAAGGAAAGTTTTTGCCCCGCTTTTTGAAGCACCGTGTATCGGTGCTTCAAAAGCGGGAGAGGTCAAGGGCGAACAGCCCTTGCCGCAAACCGTAGTTTGCGAAATCCCCTCCGTCGCTGACCGAAGTCGGCGACATATTCCACGCCGTCCGCAGACGGCGACAATTAAAATCAAGAATCGAGCGAAAGGAGCGCGGCTATGATTGAAAAAAGCGAAGAACTCATAAAAACGGCTGATTTTTTGGATATACGTTTGCGAGACCACGGATATGCCGTTCTTCAAGCGGGGTGGAAATATCCTCGCACTGCGCTTCCGCTTTCAAGAATATATTTTTCCAAAACCGACGGCGGGGTTATTGAATACGGCAATCGGGAAATTTTTGTAAAGCCCGGATATGCCTATTTGCTTCCCGCAAACTTTAGGTTCGGCTACCGAGTGGAAAAAACTTGGGAAAAGCTGTTCGTTCATTTTGTAATTATGCGCCGAGACGGCTACGATATGCTTACGGAGCTTAACAAAATATGCTTTTTGGAGCTTGGCTTGCAGGCGGTGGATTCGCTTATGGAAATGTATTCTTCAAACGACACTTCAAGCGCGTTTGCCTTTAAATATAAAATTTATGAAACTGTGAATCTTATGCTTGAAAAAGAAAATTTTCGCCCCAAAAAAGAAATTTCCTATTCGCCGCTGGTGGAAAACGTTATAGATTACGTGCAAAGTCACTTGTCCGTAAAGCTTTCGATTGCCGAAATAGCCGCAAATTCGTTTATTTCCGAATCGCTTGTTTCCAAACGCTTTAAGGACGAATACGGCATTACGTTGGGAAAATATATTGACGACCTTGTGTTTTTTACGGCTCAAAATATGCTTGTCGAAACAAATCTCCCCATTTCAACAATAAGCGAAAAGCTGGGTTTTTGCGACCAATTCTATTTTTCACGCAGATTTCGCCAATTTGCGGGCGTTTCGCCTCGCTATTATCGCAAATACAGATACTGATTATTAATTAAAGGTTAAAAGATTGAAAAAACGCAAAATGCGGTTGACATTCGCAAAGTTATGTGCTATAATGCTTAATGTGAAACAAGCGATTATCTTGCTTTTTAACTTAATATTTGGTAGAGGCGCGCTCTGTTAAGAGTAGACCGTACAAAACGGATTCCGCAAAATCCATAGTACGGCGAAAGGGACGGGCGCCGAGACGGAAAAAGCAACTTTGGCGCAAGCCTTGCTTTTGCGGAGTTTTCCGTCGGTCTTTCGGATAATATCCGACGGACTGTCGCAACTTTGTTGCGGAGAGCTATCGTTTTACGGCGCAAAGTTTTTGCGTTTTGTGGGCTCTTACCAACTTTTTGGTAAGATTTTTTGTTTTACGGCTGAAATTTATTAATTATATTATAATCATAAGGAGAACGGAAAATGAAAAAGAAAATCACTGTTTTTGAAGGCGCGGCAACCGCGCTGATTACACCCTTAACGGAAAACGGAATAGATTACGAAAAATTCGGACAGCTCATAGAATGGCAAATTCAATCCGGAATCAACGCTCTTGTTGTTTGCGGCACAACCGGCGAAGCTTCCACTCTTTCCGACGACGAACACAGGGACGCAATTGCTTTTGCGGCGAAAAAATCAGCCGGCAGAGTGCCGATTATTGCCGGCACGGGCTCAAACGACACAGCCTATGCGCTTGACCTTACCCGCTGCGCTTGCGAAGCGGGCGCGGACGCAATGCTTGTGGTTACTCCCTATTACAACAAAGCAACACAAACGGGACTTATAAAAATGTTTACGGAAATTGCCGACAAAAGCACAAAACCCGTAATTCTTTATAACGTTCCTTCCAGAACCGGCGTGAATATCGCTCCCAAAACTTATGCCGTTCTTGCCGACCACCCGAACATTGCGGGTATAAAAGAAGCTAACGGCGATATTTCAAAAATTGTCGAAACAATGGCGTATGTGGGCGATAAGCTCGACCTTTATTCCGGCAACGACGACCAAATTGTTCCGCTTATGTCGCTTGGCGGAAAGGGCGTTATTTCGGTGCTCTCCAACCTTTTGCCCACCGAAACCGCTTTGATGTGCCGCAAATTTCTTGACGGCGACGTTAAGGGCGCGGCGGCAATGCAAATGAAATATCACGCGCTTATCGACGCGCTTTTCTGCGAAGTAAACCCCATTCCCGTTAAAGCCGCAATGGCAAAAATGGGTTGGTGCGAAAATTATTTGCGACTTCCGCTCACACCCATGGAAGAATCCAACGCGGAAAAGCTGTATGCTCTTATGCGCGCGGAAAATCTTATTAAGTAAGCGAATGAGGAAAAGTTATGAAATTATTTAACGACAAACGTTGCGTTATAGGCGAAGGTCCGATTTGGAATTCGCACGAACGCAAGCTTTATTATGTAAACGGTTTTGAAAAAGAAATGATTTGCGCCGACGGAGAAAACGGCGATTATCGGGTGTTTAATTTAACAAAAGCCGTGGCGGCTCTTGGGTTCGATAAAAATAACCGTATGATTGTAACAAGACACGACGGAGTTTTCTTTACGGACGACAAACAAAATTTTGTTCCGCTTTACGATACGGAAAAATATGAAATTCTTTACGGAAACGATTCGAAAGTAGGTCCCGACGGAAGATATTACGTCGGTACGCAAAGCGGCAAGCGGTTCGGCGTTTCGGATAAAATCGACGGCAAGCTTTACAGCATAGATAAAAACGGCGTTGTTAAGGTTTTGCTTGACGGCATTATTCTTTCCAACGGATTGGAATGGTCGATTGACGAAAAATACTTATATCACACGGACAGCGACACAAACATAATTAAAGAATACGAATTCGATAAAGAGCGAGGTGAAATCGAATTTACCGGACGACAAATCGAAGTTACGGGCGTGGACGGTTTTACAATCGACTGTGAAAACTGCCTTTGGGTAACTTCTTCCATGGGAAAGGTTTTTCGTATCAACACGGCGGATTTTACTTGCGTGGACGAACTTGACGTCCCCGCAAAATACAGCGCAAGTTGCGGATTTGCGGGCGACGGTATGAAAACGCTTATTATTGTGACGTCAAGATATAATCTTGACGTTGAAAAGCACCCCGGCGCAGGCTTGACTTATGCCGAAAAACTCAGTGTGGGCGGCAGAAAACCTTATCTTTTCGGTTAAACGGCGTAAACAAAACGCCAAAACAAAAAAGGGAGATTTATTTATGATAAACGTAATTATTAACGGCTCGGGCGGAAGAATGGGAAAAGAACTGTTGCGTCTTGTCAACGAAAGCAACGAATTCAATCTTGCCGCTTCGGTGGATAAGTTCGGCGGAGAGGGCGTGGAATATGCAAACATTTCCGATGTAAAAGCAAACGCCGACGTTATAATAGATTTTTCCAACCACGTGCTGACTGCGGAACTTTGCGAATACGCAAAGGAAAAAAACATACCGCTTGTAATCGCAACAACAGGTCAAACGCTTGAAGAAAAAGCAGTGATTGCGGAAACCGCAAAGGTTATTCCCGTTTTTCACAGCGCAAATATGTCTTTGGGAATTGCCGCGCTTGCAAGCTTGGCAAAAAAAGCCGCCGAACTTTTCCCGGACGCCGATATCGAAATTGTGGAAAAACACCACAACCGCAAGCTTGACGCCCCCAGCGGCACTGCGCTCCTTTTGGCAAACGAAATAAAATCCGTGCGAAAAGACGCGGAATTTAAGCTTGGAAGAGCCGGGAACGCCAAAAGAGAAAAAAACGAAATCGGCATTCACGCCGTAAGAGCGGGAAACATTGTCGGCGACCACGAAATTATTATTTGCACGGACAGTCAAACGCTGACTCTTAAGCACGAAGCCCACAATCGAGCTCTTTTTGCCGAAGGCGCGCTTTCGGCGGCAAAATATATTGCGGACGTTAAAACCGCGGGACTTTACGATATGAAATCCATGCTTGACGCCGATTGAGTTTTTTGCAAACGGCTTGAAAATGTTTTATCCAAACGTTAAATAATTAAAAAGGAATGACGGTTATGCTTCACACAAATTTATCCGCGGATTCAAACGGAAACTTGCTTTTTGCAAACGTAAATACGGTTGAACTTGCAAAAAAATACGGCACGCCGCTTATGTTGCTTGACGAAAACCGCATAAGAAGCCGTATGCGCCTTTATCTTTCCGCAATGACAAAGCATTTCGGAAAAGGTTCGACGCCTTTGTTGGCTTCCAAGGCGTTGTGCTTTAAGGAAATATATAAAATTGCCGCCGAAGAGGGAATAGGAACGGACATTGTTTCGCCCGGCGAACTTTATGTTGCAAAATCCTCGGGATTTCCGCTTGAACGAGCTTTTTTTCACGGAAACAACAAAACGGACGCCGATATTGAATTCGCAATGGACAGCGGCATAGGTTTTTTTGTTGTTGATAACAGGGAAGAATTCCGAAAAATTTCGCAATATGCGGCGGAAAAAGGAATAAAGCAAAAAATTCTTGTGCGCCTTTCGCCGGGAATAGACCCGCATACTCACGCAAAAATCAGCACGGGAAGCGTGGATTCAAAGTTCGGAACGGCAATCGAAACGGGGCAGGCGGAAAGCTTTGTTGCCGATATTATAAAAGACGAAAACGTTGAACTTTGCGGCTATCATTGTCACGTGGGTTCGCAAATTTTCGATTCGGAGCCTTTTTGCGACGCCGCCGACATAATGATGGAATTTTCCGCTTTAATGCAAAAAAAATACGGTTTTTGCGCAAAAATGCTGAATTTGGGCGGCGGATTCGGCGTTCGCTATACGGAAGACGACCCGACGATTGATTATGAAGAAAAAATTGCCGAAGTTGCAAAGCACATAAAGGATTCGGCAAAAAAGTTCGGAACGGATATGCCGAAAATTCTTATGGAACCGGGCAGAAGTATTGTTGCGGATTCGGGAATTACGCTTTATACGGTGGGAAGCGTTAAAACCATAACGGGATATAAAAGCTATATTTCCGTGGACGGAGGTATGCCCGACAACCCCAGATACGCGCTTTACGGTTCAAAATATACGTCGCTTATTGCCAACAAGGCAAACAGAAGTGCGGATTTTACCGCCACAATTGCGGGAAGATGCTGCGAAAGCGGCGACCTTTTGGGCGAAGAAATGAAAATTCAAAAGCCCGCAAGAGGCGATATTCTTGCGGTGCTTGTTACGGGCGCATATAACTATTCCATGGCTTCCAACTATAACAAAATCCCACGCCCGCCCATCGTTGCGATTAGGGACGGCAAGGACAGAGTTGTAGTTAAACGGGAAACATATGAGGATTTGACTCGCTTGGACGTTTGATTTGCGTTTTTTATGAAAAATCGGCGTATCGCTTTTTTAACGGTACGCCTTAATAATTTTTGAGTATAAAATTCTTAAATTCGGTAAAAAATAGCTTTTGTCGGGACGTTGCATAATTTGTTTTATAAATAAACGTTATTTCTTAAAAAAATGTTTGTTGATATTTTTTTGCCCATAATATAAAATAATATTATATTTTTGGAAAGGAGTCGATTATGCTTCCGAATATTTTAACCTCGCTGCGAATTGCGGGCGCATTTTGCCTGATATTCACCAAACCGCTGTCGGTTGCTTTTTTTGTTATATATACTCTTTCGGGAATTACCGACGTTTTGGACGGATTCATTGCCAGAAAAACAAACAGAGTTACGGAGCTTGGCGCAAAGCTTGACAGTATTGCGGACATCAGCTTCTATCTTGTTATGCTTATTAAGTTTTTCCCGCATTTGCAAAAAAAACTTCCTTTTTGGATTTGGTATGCGGTTTTTGCGATTTTTGTTTTAAAGGTTATTTCCTATACCTATGCGGCGGTTAAATTCGGAAAGTTTTCTTCGCTTCACACATATCTTAACAAATTGTGCGGACTTATGGTCTTTTTTGTTCCCTATGTCATAAACCTGAAATTCATATCGGTTTTTTGCATTATAATTTGCGCTTTCGGAATACTTTCGTCAATAGAGGAAATAGGTATTCACATTAAAAAAAGCGTATATACCTCCAACGTAAAATCCATTTATCACGACAAAAAATAGTTTGGTTCGGCAAAGGCAATCGGCGTTCTTTGCCGAACTTTTTGTTTTGAATAATTTGTGAAAAAAATTCGCTTACGCTTGACAAAACGTTAAAACGGTGATATAATTGTAAACGTTATACAAATGCAGAGTTTTGGAGTTGCAAACGTATATCCCAAAGGGGGAATTATACGCTTTTGCAACTCTTTTGTTTTTATAACGGTAATTAAAACACGGAAAGAGGTAAAACAATGTACGACATAGCGATAATAGGCGGCGGCGTTATCGGCGCGCTTATTGCAAGAGAGCTTTCCCGATATTCGGTTAAAATTGTTGTTGCGGAAAAAGAAATCGACGCGGCAACAGGCGCAAGCGGCGCAAACAGCGGTATTGTTCACGCCGGATTCGACGCCGTCCCCGGAACGCTAAAGGCTCGCTTTAACGTTTTGGGAAACAAAATGATGAACCAAACCTGCCTCGAGCTTGGCGTGAAATTCAAGCAAAACGGCTCGATTGTTCTTGGCTTTTGCGAAGAAGATAAAAAGGTTATCGAAAAGCTTTATGAAAGAGGCGTTGCAAACGGAGTTGAAAAACTTGAAATAATCGGAGCGGAAAGGCTTAAAGCTTTGGAACCCGCCGTAAGCTCCAAAGCCGTTTGCGCGCTTTATGCTCCCACGGGCGGAATCGTTTGCCCGTATGGGCTCACAATTGCCGCTCTGGGAAACGCAATGGATAACGGTGCGGATTTTGAAAGGGGATTCGAGGTTAAATCCGTTAAAAGAAAAAACGGAGTTTATGTTGTTTCAAACGGCAAAAAGGAAATAGAAGCAAAATATGTGATTAACGCCGCAGGCGTGTTCGGCGATAAAATTGCGGCGATGGTTGGCGATACGTCGTTTAAAATTACGCCCCGAAAAGGCGAATATATGCTTTGCGATAAGGCAAGCGGCGGCATTGTTTCGCATACTGTTTTCCGCACTCCGTCCGAAAAGGGCAAGGGTATACTTGTTTCGCCCACTGCGGACGGAAACCTGCTTTTGGGTCCCACGGCTTTTGATTCGGACGATAAGGAGGATAAATCCACAACCGCCGACGGCATTGCCCGAATTGCCGCCGAATGTTTGGAGGACGTTCCCGCAACGCCGTTAAGAACCGTTATCACCTCGTTTGCGGGGCTTAGGGCTGTTGCCGATAAAGGCGATTTTATTATTAATTCTCCCGCCGAAAATTTTATTAACTGCGTCGGAATAGAATCGCCGGGACTGACTTCCGCTCCCGCAATTGCAAAATATGTTGTGCAAATGCTTGAAAAAAGCGGCTTAAAACTTGAAGAAAACAAAAACTTTAACCCCGTAAGAATTTCGGCAAACGGATTTCGCAATATGACTCTTGAAGAAAAAAACAAAATGATTAAAGAAAATCCGTCGTTCGGAAAAATTGTTTGCAGGTGCGAGGAAATTTCGGAGGGCGAAATTCTTGCCGCACTTAGAGAAAATCCAAAAGCGTTAACCGTGGACGGCGTTAAAAAAAGAACAAGAGCAACCATGGGGCGGTGCGGCGGCGGTTTTTGCACTCCCGCAATTATAGAAATAATTTCAAAAGAGCTTGGAATCAATTATGAGGACGTAACAAAATTCGGCAAAAATTCGTTTTTCAATTTCGGAAAACTGAAATGAAAGGAGCTTGCATTGTGAAAAACGCAGACCTTGTTGTTATCGGCGGCGGTCCCGCGGGAATGAGCGCGGCTGTGAGCGCATATAAAGAGGGTATTAAAGATATAATTATTTTGGAACGTGAGGAAGCCTT
>CAZJCI010000037.1:0-13295 GCA_964544455.1 uncultured Oscillospiraceae bacterium | reverse complement strand
TTTGGGGCAAAACGTCAATTCTTACGGAAAATCGCTTTCGGAAGACGAAAAAATTACTTTTGCGCAATTGCTTGCGGAAATTTGCAAAACAGACGGAGATTTTACCGTTCGTTTTATGACGTCGCACCCCAAAGACGTTTCCGACGAACTTATTGAGGTTATGGCGAAAAATCCGAAAATAGCAAGACATTTTCATCTTCCCATGCAATCGGGCAGCAGCGAAGTTTTGAAGGCTATGAACCGCCATTACACCAGAGAGCAATATTTTGAAACGGCAAGAAAAATTAAAAGCGCAATGCCCGACATTACGCTTACAACGGATATAATTGTGGGTTTTCCCGGAGAAACGGAAGAGCAATTTTGCGAAACTTTAAGCGCAATAAAGGAAATAGAATTCGATTCGATTTACGCTTTTATTTTTTCGCCTCGCAACGGCACACCTGCCGAGAATATGCCCGATTTTGCAACAAAGGAAGAAAAAAGCGACCGTTTTTCAAGACTTCTTGAAGTTGAAGCCGAAGTCAACGCAAATCTTGGCAAAAAACTTTTGGGCAAAGAAATGCGAATTCTTGCGGACACCCCGCCGGACGCAAACGGAATGTGCGCCGGCAGAAACTCCGGAAACAAAATTATACGCTTTAAATCGGATTGCGATTATTGCGGTCAATTTTTAAACGTCAGAGTTACTCAGGTGAACGGCGCAAACGTTTATGCGGAAATTATTTAATTTTTGGAAAGGTATTTATTATTATGACGGAACTCGAAATAGTGGAACTTGCCAAACAGTTGGGCAAGGAATTAAGGGCAAGCAAAAAATTTGAAGAATATTCTTCGGCTAAAAAGGAATTTTTGGCTTGCGACGAATTAAAAACAAAACTTTCGGAATTTAAGGTGCAAAAAGCTCTTTTGGATCAGCAATCCAAGCTTACAAACGCGGACGAAAAAGTTATTGACGCAATAGGCGCAAGAGCAGAAGTACTTTACAGAGAAATTAACGAAAATCCGGTGTTTTCCCGTTTTCAAACGGCAGAACAGGAATTTAACGTTCTTTTGGGAGCGGTTAATTCCACAATAGGTTCGTTTTTGGCGGACGAGGACGAAATTAAATCCGCAAGCGGGGCTTGCTCCGGAAACTGTTCGTCTTGCAAAAGCAACTGCAAGCATTGACAGCAAAGCAAAAACTTAAAGATTCAGAAAGGTCAGGTTGGTTATTAAATGCCCTATACGCCAATGATGCTTCAATATTTTGAAGTTAAGGAACAATATAAAGACCATATTCTTTTTTACCGTCTGGGCGATTTTTATGAAATGTTTTTCGACGACGCCAAAACCGCGTCGAGGGAACTTGAACTGACTTTAACCGGACGGGATTGCGGAATGGAAGAACGCGCACCCATGTGCGGAGTTCCTTATCACAGTGCGGAAAACTATATTGCAAAGCTTGTGGGAAAAGGCTATAAAGTTGCCATTTGCGAACAGGTGGAAGACCCGGCAACCGCAAAGGGAATTGTTAAGCGGGACGTTGTGCGAATTATCACCCCGGGCACGGTTACGGAGGGAAGCCTTCTTTCGGAGGGAAAAAACAACTACCTTTGCGCGATATTTTTGGAAGGCTCGAACGCCGGATTTGCAGTTGCGGACATTTCCACCGCCGAAGTTTTTGCAACGGATTTTTCGCAAGGCGACGTTATTTCAAAGCTAACCGCCGAACTTGCGGTTTATAATCCAAGCGAAATAATCACGAATATTGAAGAAGAACGTTTGGACGAAATGGCGGAATTTATTCGCGGCAGACTTGGCGCATTTCTTTCGGCGGGCGACGCGGAAAAATTTTCGCATGGGACTGACATTCTTGTTAGGCAATTCGGCGAAGATTTTTCGGAGCGCAACGGTATTCCCGAGGACTCCCCTGCGATAACCGCGCTTTCCGCGCTTATTAATTATCTTGCGGATACGCAAAAACAGGACGTTTCCAATATTAACAAGCTTACTTATTACAGCAACGAACAGTTTTTGGCATTGGATGTAAACACTCGGCGAAATCTTGAACTTTGCGAAGCCATGCGAACAAGAGAAAAAAAGGGAACTTTGCTTTGGGTTTTGGACAAAACAAAAACGGCGATGGGTTCACGACTTTTGCGAAAATGGGTTGAACAGCCGCTTATTTCCGTTAATTTGATATGCGAACGTCAGGAAGCGGTTAAGGAGCTTTTTTCAAGTTTCATTGCCAAAGAAGAACTTAGGGATTTGCTTTTCGGCATTAACGATATTGAACGTTTGCTTACAAAAATTGTTTACGGCACCGCAAACGGCAGAGATTTGGTTTCGCTTATGTCCGCGTGCGAACGTCTTCCCAAAATTCGGGAACTGCTTGCCGATTTCGGTTGCAAGGAGCTTTGCGACCTTTATGCCAACATTGACGAACTTTCCGATATTCGTTCCGAAATTAAATCCGCAATTACGGACGAACCGCCTTTTTCCGTGCGCGAGGGAGGATTTATTCGCCCCGGCTACAACAAACAGGTTGACGAACTGCACGAAATTATGGGCGAAGGCAAAAGCTGGATTTCAAAAATCGAAGCTTCGGAAAAAGAAGCCACAGGCATTAAAAATTTGAAAATAGGTTATAACAGAGTTTTCGGATATTATATTGAAGTTACAAAGTCCAACATCAATCTTGTTCCGAACACATATATAAGAAAGCAAACGCTTACGGGTTGCGAAAGATATATTACGCAAGAACTTAAGGATATGGAAGCCAAGGTTATAGGCGCACAGGAAAAAATTGTGGCTTTGGAATATGAGCTTTTTGTAAAAATTTGCGCTTTTATTTCTTCAAATGCGGAAAGGATTCAAAAAACCGCCGCTATGCTTGCAAAGTTGGACGTTTATATTTCGCTTGCGGACGTTGCGTTGAAAAACAACTATGTTTGCCCAGAGGTTGATTATTCGGATAAAATCGACATAAAAGGCGGCAGGCACCCCATTGTTGAAAAATATATGGACGGGAATCAAATGTTTGTTCCCAACGACGCTTATCTTGACGAAAACCGCAGAATTATGCTTATTACAGGTCCGAATATGGCGGGAAAATCGACTTATATGCGGCAAAACGCGCTTATTGTGATTATGGCGCAAATAGGTTCGTTTGTCCCTTGCGAAAGCGCAAGAATAGGCATTGTGGACAAAGTTTTTACAAGAGTCGGCGCAAGCGACGATTTGGCGTCGGGGCAATCCACTTTTATGCTGGAAATGAACGAAGTTGCGTATATTCTTTCCAACGCCACAAAAAAGAGTTTTATTATTTACGACGAAATAGGACGGGGAACTTCCACATACGACGGAATGAGCATTGCAAGAGCGATTGCGGAATATACTGCAGGCAAAAAAATCGGCGCGAAAACAATGTTTGCAACGCATTATCACGAACTTACGGAGCTTTCCGAAACGTATCCGTGTATTGTTAACTATTCAATTGCGGCAAAAAAACGAGGAGACGAACTGATTTTTTTAAGAAAAATTGTTGAAGGTGCGGCGGACGACAGCTATGGAATTGAAGTTGCCAAGCTTGCGGGCGTTCCCAACGAAGTTATTAAGCGAGCAAAAGAAGTTTTGGAAAGTCTTGAAAGCGGAAACGCCGTTCCGAGAGGTAAGGGAAGCGTTGCAAAAAAAGACGAACCCACTCTTTCGTTCGAAGACCTTGCAAAAGATAAAATATACAGTATGATAAAACACACGGAGCTTGACACGCTTTCGCCGATTGAGGCTTTGCAACGGCTTTACGAACTTAAAAAATATACTACGTAACTTTAAAGCAAACTTTTGGTTTTTAGGTTCGGCACGTGGATTTTGCATATTGATTTTGGGGGTGAATTATGGGAATAATAAACGTTCTGGATAAGCATACGGCAAACCTTATTGCCGCCGGAGAAGTTGTGGAACGTCCGGCAAGCGCAATAAAAGAACTTTTGGAAAACAGTGCGGACGCCGGCGCAACTCAGATAACAATTGAGATTAAAAACGGCGGCACAACATATATAAGAGTAAGCGATAACGGTTGCGGAATTTCCGCGGAAGACGTTCCGGTTTGCATTTTAAGGCACGCCACCAGCAAAATAAAATCCCAAAGCGACCTTGCGGCAATATCCACTTTGGGATTCAGAGGCGAAGCACTTGCCGCAATTGCCGCAGTTACCCGTGTGCGTATTATGACAAAACGGAAAGAGGACGCAGTGGGCACATATTTCGCTTCGAATTTCGGAGAAAAAGTTGAAATTTCCGAAACGGGTTGTCCCGACGGCACAACCGTTATTGCCGAAAACCTTTTTGAAAACGTACCCGCAAGAAGAAAATTTTTGCGGCGAGACGTTACGGAAGTTAAGGCGGTTTCGGCGGCGGTGGAAAAATTTGCGCTTTCGAAACCCGGAATTGCCGTTACGTTTATTTCCGACGGCGGAGTGAAGCTTAAAACCCCGGGCGACGGAAAGTTGCAAAGTTGCATTTATGCGGCTGTGGGAAAAGAATTTTTCGGAAATATGCTTCCGGTAAATTACAGGTTTGAAGACGTTGAAGTGAGCGGCTATATCGGCAAGCCCGAAATTGCACGTCCGAACAGGAATTTGCAAAACTTTTTTATTAACGAAAGATATGTTAAATCTGGCACAATGTCCGCGGGGCTTGAAGAGGGCTTTAAAAGCTTTTGCCCCATAGGCAAATTCCCGGCATGCGTTTTGTTTTTAAAAATCAACTTCGACAAGGTTGACATAAACATACACCCGGCAAAGCTTGAAGTTAAATTTTCAAACGAACGAGCCGTTTTTGAAGCTATTGTTTTTGCGGTACGAAACGCACTTTTCAGAAAAAACGAAAGTAATTTGGCGGCTCGAGATGAAATTTCGGCATATTCTCCGCCTAAAGCGGTAAGGCAACCTTCGGATATTTCCAATGCGCCGTCAAGCGTTACGATTAACGGGAAAGAAACGGATTCAAGTTTATTTTCCAAAACAAGCAGATATGATACTGATATTATTAAAGACGCCGGCACTGTTTCGGTTCCGTTTCCGCAAAGCATAGAAAAATTTTACGGCAAGCAACCGTCCGAAACCGTTAACGAAAAGAACTTTGATTACAGCGTTCCGAGCTATGCCGAACAATCAGGAAAAATTGCCGAAAAAATGCCGAGCAACAGCATATCCGCAACGCCGCCAAGCGAAAACGACGTTGCCGACAATTCCAAGGAGCCCGAATTTGTGCGGGTTGATTTATCCGTTTTGGACAAAATGAAACCGCAGAAAAGCGAGTCTTCTTTGAAAAACAAGAAATTTGAAAGCGATAACGGAAAGACTGAAAACGCCGAAAAAGTTAAAAACGCCGACGGTGGATTGACAAAAAAAGAATATACTCCGGACGATATTTCTTTGTTTGAAAGCGTGCCGAAACAAATTGAAAAACAGCCCGACGTTCCGTTTGCCGAAACGGCGGACGAAGATGTTTCAAACGAGCTTATGAAGAGAGTTAAACAGGGAATTACGGTTATCGGAGAAGCGTTTAATTCTTATATTATAGTCGAACGCAACAACACGCTTTATTTGATTGACAAACACGCCGCGCACGAAAGAATTATTTATGAATCTTTGAAAAAAGGAAAAAAAGACGGCGGTTCGCAGTTACTTCTTGTTCCGCTTACGGTTAATCTTGCGCCGGAAGAATCCATTGCCGTTGCGGAAAACGGCGAATATCTTGAAAACGTGGGGTTTGTTTTTGAAGAATTCGGAATAAATTCATATATAATAAGAGGCGTTCCCGCCGAGATTGATTTATCGGTTGCCGAAGAAACTTTTATTTTTCTTGCAGGTCAAATTGCAAAGGCGGGCGGCAAAGCGATTGGAGATATTTTTGACAGAGCCTTATATACCGCCGCGTGCAAAGCCGCGGTTAAAGCCGGCACAAAAACCTCTATGCTTTCTTCAACTATGATTGCCGATATTTTGTTTTCCGACGAAGCGGTGCTTTATTGTCCGCACGGCAGACCGGTAATTCTTGAATTTTCAAAATCCAAACTGGATAAGATGTTTTCTCGTACATAAAAAATAATTAATATTAAGGAAATTAGCTTATGTTTAAACTGAAAAAAACAATTGGAGCCGCACGGCGAGGCGAGTTTTATACTTCGCACGGAATTATTCAAACGCCGGTATTTATGAATGTTGGGACGTCCGCCGCAATTAAGGGCGGAGTTTCCACAATGGATTTAAGGGATATTAAATGCCAGGTTGAACTTTCGAACACATATCATCTTCATATAAGACCGGGAGACGAACTGATAAAAGAACTTGGCGGACTGCACAAATTTTTTAATTGGGACGGTCCGATACTTACCGACAGCGGCGGATTTCAGGTGTTTTCGCTTGCCGCGATAAGAAAAATAACCGAAGAGGGCGTTACTTTTCAATCGCATATGGACGGAAAAAGAATTTTTATGGGGCCTCGAGAAAGTATGAAAATTCAGGCGAATCTGGGTTCGGATATTGCAATGGCTTTTGACGAATGTATTAAGAACCCCGCCGAATATAATTATACAAAAGCTTCGTGCGAACGAACCGTTAGGTGGCTTAAAATTTGCAAAGAGGAAGTTGAAAAAAACCGAAACGCACAAGACGCCGTAAATCCGAATCAGGTTCTTTTCGGAATCAATCAGGGCGCGACTTTTGACGACATAAGAATTAACCATATGAAACAAATTGCGGAGCTTGACCTTGCGGGATATGCCATAGGCGGGCTTGCGGTGGGAGAACCCGCGGAGGTTATGTATCATATTATCGAACAGGTTGAACCTTATGCGCCAAAGGACAAGCCCCGTTATCTTATGGGAGTGGGAACGCCGGTGAACATACTTGAAGCAATTAACCGAGGCGTTGACTTTTTTGACTGCGTTATGCCGTCGAGAAACGCAAGACACGGAAATCTTTTTACGTGGAACGGTCACATGAATCTTAACAACAACAAATATGAAAAAGATTCACGACCGCTTGACCCAAACTGCCAATGCCCGACTTGCAGAAATTATTCGAGAGCGTATATTCGGCATCTTTTTAAGGCAAGAGAAACTCTTGCAATGCGGCTTTGCGTAATTCACAACTTATATTTTTATAATGAACTTACCGAAAAAATCAGAAATGCAATGGACCAAGACAAATGGCAAGAATTTTATAACGAATATGTTGAAAAACTCGGTTTGCGAGTTGACGACTGAACATTTGCTTACCGATTTGTAAATATTTTATATTTTATAAAGATTTTACGCATTTGTGTTGCGTTGACCGTTAAATTGTGTTATAATAAAAAAAGTTTATGAAATAATTTTTGGAGGTAACAGATGTTAAATCAAATTTACACGCTTGAAAGTACAACTGCGGGAATGTTGGGAACTCTTATTCCGATAATACTTATGATTGCAATTTTTTATTTCATAGGTATACGTCCGCAAAAAAAGCAGGAAAAAGAAGCGCAGCAAATGCGGGACAGTCTTGCCGTGGGCGATGAAATTACGACAATCGGCGGGATTGTGGGAAAAATTGTAAACAAAAGAGAAGACGCCGTTGTTATTGAATCGGGTGCGGACAGAACAAAAATAAAAATTGCCACGTGGGCAGTTCGCTCCGTTGACAAAAAATTCGGTGCGCCGGTTGAAGAGTCCAAACCGACAACTTTTAAAGTAAAAAAATAATCGGAAAATCCGCGTTTTTGCGGCGTTCCGAATAAACGGAAATATATTTTAAACGGCACTGTTTTGAACCGACCTCAAAAAGTCAGACCAAAAATCTAACGGCTTTGAGGTCGGTTTTTACGGCAAAATATAGTTTTGAATTAAATCGGAATACTAAAGCAGAAAATATATTACGGAACTACATATTTCGGTTTTGAGAAACTTAAACAAGCAATTAAAAGATATATAAAATATTACAATAAGAAAAACTTGGTTAGATGACTACGGCGCAGTGCAGTATCGGCTCAAACCTTGACTGCATAAAAACAACGTAGCAATCATAAAACCGCTACGTTGCAAAAAGGCTAACTTTTTTGGCATATCATTTTGCGTATGCCGATTTTTTAACTGTAAAAAAGCTGTCGTGTTTGACAGCTTTTTTGTGTTTACCGAAGCGTTGTTTTTACAGTTTCAAGAGCCGCCGTAAATTGCGGATCTTGTTCAAGCGTAAGCAAATAAAAGCCCTGCGCTTGTTCGTCCGTAAGTTTTACTTCTATGTCCGGAGTAAGCCCGATTCCTTCGTAATTATCCGATTTAGGCGGGTTATACATTCCCGTGGAAAACGAAACCGCACCGCCGCCGGATTCGTCGGAAAGCTTTTGCATTGTTTGCATTGTTCCTTTGCCGTATGTTGTTGTTCCTATAAGCTTGGCTTTTTCGTAATCGCGCAAAGCACTTGAAAAAAGTTCGGCTGCGCTTGCGGTATTTTCGTTTACTATAACCGCCATAGGCGCGTCAATGCATTTTTCATCGGAGCTTAGGGAAGTTTCTCCGGTTTTGGTGTATATTCTGATAATCGGTCCTTCCGGAAGTAAATAATCCAACACGGAGGCAACGGAATTTAATGCTCCGCCCGAATTGTTTCTTACATCAAAAATGTAGGCTTGCGCGCCTTGATTTTCAAGTTCTTCCATTGCGTCGGTAAATTCGGTTGGAGTTGTTGAATTAAAAGATGAAATCTTTATATACCCTATATTATCTTCGTATAGTTGATAGGTTACGGTATGCGTTTTAATTTTTGCTCTTGCGATTTTATATTCTGCGGTTTCCGAATAATCCGCGCCACGTTTAACCGAAACGGTAACGTATTCGCCTTCTTTTCCGCCGGTAATATAGTTAATTGTTCCATAATAGCCTCTTTCCGTAACCGTCTCTCCGTCCACGGCATATATAATATCTCCCGCTTGTATTCCTGCGGTTGCGGCAGGCGCGGAACTATCGACGGAAGTTATATACATTCCTCCCAATGAGCTGTCGTATATAACCGTTATTCCAAGTCCTGTTTGAGAACCGTTGCTTTGTTCGGTATAGCGTTCATATTCTTCGGCGGTAAGATAACTTGCGTATTTATCGCCTATGCCGTATAAATATCCGTATATAATGCTTTTTTCAAGCGTTTCTTCGTTTACATCGTTAATATAAGATGCTTTAACAAGCTCGTCGATTGCCTCAAGCTTTCCGAAACGGGCGTTTTCGGAACTGAGAGTATAAACTGTTTCGGAATATTTTTTTTCAATTGAACTATAGGTTACCTGGTAAGTTATAATCACCGACGCCGCAACAAGAAAAACGGCGGTTGCAATTGGTATTTTTTTCATATAAAAAGCCTTTCTTAATTTGCAAAATACTGAATATACGCAACGTTTTACGGCAAATAATTGTTTGGATCTTTATATTGACCGTTAATTCTGACAACAAAATGCAAATGATTACCTGTGGAACGCCCTGTTGAGCCGACAAATGCAATTACATCGCCTTGCTTAACCTGTTGACCTACTTTTACGTTATAACCGCTGCAATGCGCATACAGAGTGATAACTCCGCCGCCGTGATCTATCATAACGCATTCGCCGTATGTATCATAGCGTGACGTTCTTATAACTGTTCCGCTTTTTGCGGCGTATATATTTGTACCTGCCGGTGCGCTTATATCAAGACCGTTATGAAATGCGGTTTTTCCCGTAAACGGATCTTTTCTGTATCCGTAGCTGGAAGTCTTAGGTCTATATCCCGTCAGCGGCCAAATGAATCCGCTGTCGCCGTTGCCGGCAATAGGTTGCGTGTTTTTGTTTGACGTTCCGGAATTTGTGTTTGTTTTATTATTGTTTTGAGAGTTTTTCTTTGCTTCTTCTTCAAGGCGTTTCCGTTCTTCCTCTTCTTTGACTTTAATTTGTTTTTCAAGCGACAAAATATCGGCTTCAAGAGCGGCGGTATCTTTTTCTTCTCTTTCAAGCTGAGTGGCAATATAGCTTTCGTCTGCTTGAAGTTGAAGAATTATTGAATCAACTTCGGTAAGTTTGACTTCAAGTTCGCTTTTGGTTTCTTCAAGTTCGGACTTTAAATCTTCCATTGCCGAAAGAGATGATTCGAGCGCTGTGGAAACTTCTTCAATATTAAGCGATGTTGATTCCATTTCATCTATTAACGTTTTGCTATATCGCATATGATATGAAATAAAATCCATTCTTTGCATAAAGTCGCTGATATCTTTTGAGCCTAAAATTAAATCGATATATGATTCGTCTCCGTATTTATAGGAAAGAGCGATCATTTCGCCTAACGTTGCGTGCTGTTCTTCGCGTTTTTTTTCAAGAGCCGCTTTTTCGTTTTCTTTTTCGGCGATTGTCGATTCATACTCTGCAATAAGAAATTCGGCTGTTTTCAATTGCTCTGTAAGGGCAACGATTTCCGTATCAAGGTCGTCTTTTTTTTCAAGATTGGTTTTAATTTGACCTTGCGTTTTTGAAAGTTGATTTTTTACTTGCTTGGTTTTTGTTGTCGCTTGATTATATTTATCTTTAAGGGCGTTCAGTTGGTTTTTTTGCGCGGCAATTGTATCGGCGGAAACCGGAGCTGACGTATCGGACGGAAAAACGCACAATACAAACAGTGAAACAACAAGCACCAAAGGTAAAATAATGCGTATACTTTGTTTTTTCATTAAATTTCCTTTCTTAATAACTTTTATTCGGAGCTTTTAAAAAAAAGTTATGCTTTCAAATGCTTTCTTGTGGTGAAAGTTCCGAGAATACCGGTTAAAAATCCCGCAACAATAAACGCTGCCAAAATGAATACATAATAGTTCATACCGGGAGTCAGTTTAAAAGCGGCGTCGTTCAAACTTACGAATTTTATAAAATCTCCGTAATTTTTAACTACGTTCGATATAATCGCACTGTATGAATATACAATTATACCGTATGAAGCAACTGCGCCGATTATACCCAAAATTATACCTTCAAGCACAAAAGGAAACTCAATAAAGAAATTCGTTGCGCCTATATATCGCATAATTTTTATTTCATATTTTCTTGCTTCGTGCGTAAGTTTAACTGTGTTGCCTATAACAAAAACGGAAACAAAAAACAGCATAATCAAAAGTGCTGTCGATACTGTGTTTACAACGCTTTTCAAGTTGGCTATTTTATCCACAATATCTTTTCTGTTTTTTGCCTCTTCAACGCAATCCATATCGGTAATAATATTTATTCTTTGCGCCAATGTATTATCCGTATATGTATCGGGATAAGAAACCGTGAAAGAATCGGGAAGCGGGTTTGCGTCGCCCTTATATGAATCGAAAATATATGCCGATTCTTCGCCGTATTTCAAACGTTCGCTTTCCAATGCCGTTTCTTTGGAAGTAAATTCAACATCGTTGTCCGAAACGTTAAAAACGTCTTTAATTTGATTGAACGTTTTTTCTATATCTTCATCGGTAACGTCGGATTTCATATAAAACACAATTTTTCTGTAATCCTCAAGAGAATCAAGATTCAGATTTATGTTCACGCGAAGCATCCAAAAAGTTCCCATAACAAGCAATGCAAGAACAATACTTACAATGGATACAATGCTTGAAAGAGAGTTTCTGTAAATACCCTTAACAGCTTCGCCGAAAAATGTGCTGATTTTATAACGTCGCATATTACTATACCTCCGATTGATTGTCCGAGTCTTTGGAATTTGAAGATTCCGGCGTGACATACGTACCAAAATCGGTATAAGTCATATGCGGATTTTCTTCCGAATTTCCATGCGAAATAAATTCCGAATTTTCAATATGTTCCATATCGTCGTAAGAATGTTGAGAAGGGGTTGCAAGGTCGTACTTTGTAAGTTGCGGATATTTTGTATCCGAAACAAGTTCGCCGTTTATAATATTTATAATTCTGAGATTGTAATATTTAACAATATCGCTTGCGTGAGTTACAACGATTACTGTTTTTCCGAATGTGGAAATTTTTACAAGCAAATCCATAATCTCTTTTGCAAGAGCGGTATCAAGGTTTCCTGTCGGTTCGTCCGCAACAATAACTCCGGGATTGTTAACAATTGCGCGCGCAACGCAAAGACGTTGCTTTTCGCCGCCGGAAAGCTTTTTGGGCATAACGTTTTCCTTTCCGGAAAGTCCGACAATTTCAAGCGCAATGGGCACTTTTTTCTTAATTTCCGATTTTGGTTCGCCCAAAACTTCCATTGCAAAAGCGACGTTTTCATAAACGGTTTTATTTTCAAAAAGTCTGAAATCCTGAAAAACGAACCCCATATTTTGACGTAAATAAGGTACTTTTCTTGCGGGAATTTTATCAAGTCTGTAATTATCCACATATAATTTTCCGGAAGTAAGCTGTTCTTCGCGTAACAATAATTTTGTAAGAGTGGTTTTTCCGGCTCCGGAAGGTCCCATAACAAAAACAAATTCCCCGTCGTCTATTGTGAGATTTAAATTATTAAGAACATATTTTTTCTTATCATAGGTTTTACATACGTTTTCAAATTTTATCAAAAAATAACACTCCTTTATCTGACGGTATTATCGAGCGTTGGGGGATTATTATGCAAAAAGCCCCCGACGGCATACAAATACATTTTACCACATCGGAGGCTTTGTTTGAAAGCTGTTAATATTAAATATATGTAGAAATTCGGTAAATTTAAGTGACTGTTTTGTGAAAAAGATTAATATTTTACCGGTTTTGAAACAAGGTACCGCTTAACCATAAGCGCAACTTTAAAGGTTATGGCGTGCTCGAACTCTCTTAAATCAAGACCTGTAATCTTTTTAATTTTTTCCAATCTGTATACAAGTGTGTTTCTGTGTACGAAAAGTTTTCTTGAAGTTTCCGAAACGTTAAGATTGTTTTCAAAGAAGCATTGAATTGTCATAAGCGTTTCTCTGTCAAGGCTTTCAAGCGAACCTTTTTTGAATACTTCCTGAAGAAACATTTCGCAAAGTGTGGTGGGAAGCTGATATATAAGTCTTCCTATGCCAAGGCTTTCGTAATTTATAATATTTTTTTCGGTGTCGAAAACTTTACCGACTTCAATTGCTATTTGCGATTCTTTAAATGAACGGGCAAGGTCTCTTATGCTTTCGGCAACGGAGCCTATGCCGATTGTAACTTTAATAAAGAAATCGGAGCTTATTGTATCCACAATGGTGTTGGCAACTTTTTCAAGTTCTTTTGCGTCGCAATTTGCACGCACTTCTTTTACAACGACAATATCCGTTTCGCCTACGTTTATA
>CAZJCI010000036.1:0-13577 GCA_964544455.1 uncultured Oscillospiraceae bacterium | reverse complement strand
TTGACGCCTGACAAACGTCTTACCGGTGTGTTTGCGTCGGGGGTTACAACCTTAAGGCGGGATATAATATCTTCAGCAAGATGTTTAGGCTCTTTTCTGTGCAGGAACATACCGCTTCCGTGACGGTAGCTTCGCAACATCATATTATCTATAATATCCATATTGCCCACAAGTCCCATGCCAAGTCTGTCTTCCGGAACAAAGGAAAGACGCACACCCATATCACGTATTTGCATAGGCGTTTTATCGCGAAGATTTTCGGTTTTTCCGCTTTTGGGGTCAAGATAAGAAATATTTCCGTCGTTTACTTTTTGAAGTCCCGCAATGGATTCAAGTAATTCTCGCTGACCGCTTCCGGCAATACCGGCAATACCCAAAATTTCGCCTGAACGTGCGGTAAAACTTATATCGCTTAAAACGGTTACGCCTTCTCGATTGCGGCAGGTAAGGTTGGAAACAACAAGTCTGTCGCAACAATTTTGGGGTTCGTCTCTGTCTATATTAAGCGAAATTTGTTTTCCTACCATCATTGCGGTGAGTTCGGATTCATTTGTTTTTGCGGTTTCCACCGTTCCGACGTATTCGCCCTTGCGAAGAACCGAAACTCTGTCCGAAATGCTGAGAACTTCGTGCAGTTTGTGAGTTATAATAATAATTGCTTTTCCCGAATCCTTCATACGTCGAAGAATGTTGAAAAGTTTTTCAGTTTCGTTGGGCGTTAAAACGGCGGTTGGTTCGTCAAGAATTAATATATTGGCGCCTCTGTAAAGAACGCGCAATATTTCAACGGTTTGTTTTTCCGAAACCGACATTTCATAAATTTTTTTGGAAGGTTCTATAACAAAGCCGTATTTTTCGCCAATTTCTTTAACTTTTTTTTCGGCGTTTTTTCTGTTAAAGCTTTCTTTTTCGTCAAGTCCCAAAATGATGTTTTCTGTGGCGGAAAATACGTCAATAAGCTTGAAATGCTGATGAATCATACCGATTTTGTAATTAAAAGCGTCCTTTGGCGAAGTAATGGAAGCTTCCTGACCGTTTATGAAAATTTGCCCTTCGTCCGGATAATAAATTCCGGAAATCATATTCATAAGCGTTGTTTTTCCACTGCCGTTTTCGCCCAAAACGGCAAGAATTTCTCCTTTTTTCACCGAAAGACTTACGTTTTTGTTTGCAACGACGCGCCCGAAAGTTTTGGTTATGTTTTTTAGTTCTATTGCTGCTGCCTCGTTCAATTTATACACCTCCGAGTCGGATATTTTAAAATATGAAATTCAAAATCAGAAATTAAAAATTTTAAATTGCAAATTTCATACTTCAAAAATTTGGCGGAGCGTAAGGCTCCGCCGTTAAATTGTAATTTTGTTTATTCGGGAATTACAATACCGTCAATGTTAATATCGAAATAAGGTGCGCTACGGAATTCCGATTCGTGGAAATATCCGTCGGAAATTACGTTTGTATCGGGAGTGAAGTTTGCATCCGTATCAACGTCGGCCATATATTCGTCAAGCTTCTTTCCGTCAACCGTAAAGTTAGCGGTATCGAATACTTTTATTTTACCGGAAATAAGTTGTTCTTTAACTTCGTTAAGCTTTTCGACTGTACCTTCTGCGGCAACATTTTCGTTAAGACCGATTATTTGAACAACATCGTCGCCAAGACCTTTACAGAAATCCTGTTCGATTTCCGTGCCGTTGATAACCGCACCGATTATGTGTTCAAAGTAAGGCTGCCAATTGATTTTGGAAGAAACAAGAGCCGTGTTGGGTCCCCAACCTCTTGTATCAAGGTTATATGCAACGTTGGGAATACCGTTTTCTTCACACGCCTTGGGGGCACCTTCGGAATCGGCGTGCTGAGAAATAAGAACGCATCCGTCGTTAATAAGAGCGAATGCGGTTTCTTTTTCCTTTGCAATATCGAACCAAGAGTTTGTAAACGTAACTTCCATTGTTACGGAAGGGCAAACGGATTTTGCACCGAGATAGAACGAGGTGTAGCCTGATTTTACTTCGGCATAGGGGAACGCGCCCACATAACCCATTTTAGCTTGTTCGGCTGTGATTTCGCCGTTTTCAATCATTTCGTTAAGCTTCATACCTGCGGCAACGCCTGCAAGGTATCTGCCTTCGTAAATGGAAGCGAAAGCGTTGTAGAAATTATCCAATTTTTCCGTGTGAGCCGTTGTGCCGGTAGCATGACAGAACATTACATCGGGAAATTCAAGTGCCGCTTGAACAATAAAGCTTTCGTGACCGAAAGAGTCCGCAAAAACAACGTCGCAACCTTGGTCAACAAGGTCTGCTGCGGCTTCATAACAGTCGTTGGATTCGTCGATGTTTACTTTGTAGATAACCTGATCTTCGGAAAGCCCCATCTTTTCGGTTGCCGCTTTTGCAGCGTCGATAAAGTTTTTGTCGTATGTGTAGTTTTCGTCGTGAAGGAAGATAAATCCGATTTTAAAATCGTCTTTTTCAACCTTTTGGTTGCCGCCGTTTTCGGAGTTGTTGTCCTTTTTGTCGCAAGCGACAAGACATCCGACGGAAAGAATTCCCGCCAAGAGAAGCGCTAAAATTTTCTTCATTGTTTAACCCTCCTGCCGTATTAGGCAAAATTAAAATAAATTTATGTAAATATAATTTACATCGAAAATTAATCCTGTTTTCGGAAAACTATATCGGTGTCCGTCATGGAATCCACAATTGCAAGTGATTCCACTCTTATGCCCATGGCTCGAATTTCGGCACCGCCTTTTTGAAAACCTTTTTCAATCGCTATTGCCGCGCCGACAACTTCCACTCCCGCGTTTTTGCAAATTCCGATAAGACCTTTCAACGCTTCGCCGTTGGCAAGAAAATCGTCTACTATAAGAACTTTATCGGTTGGTTTGAGAAACTGTTTTTCAACAATTACTTTGCTTGTGTTTCCATGTGTAAAGGAAATTACATCGGCACAATAAACTTCTCCGGAAACGTTTTGGCTTTTGTTCTTTTTTGCAAACACCACCGGAACTCCCATCGGAATGGCGGCGCCCATGGCTATGGCGATGCCGGAAGTTTCTATGGTAAGAATTTTATTAACGCCGCAACCTTCGAAAAGCCGAGCTATTTCGTTTCCCATTTCGCAAAGGAAAGCAATATCCAACCTATGATTGAGAAAGTTACCGACTTTCAGTATGTTTCCGGGAAGAACGGTTCCCTCTTTTAATATTTTTTCTTCAAGAGCTTTCACAATATTTCCTCCAGAATACATTCCTTTAAGATAAATAATATTATATCATTTGAAATTCGGTTTGTCAACATATTTTTTTAATTTTTCGACATAATGTGATTTTTTGTTGATTTTGCGGTGAAATCATTTGTATAAAGGGGCATTTATAGAAATAAAATGTAAAAAACGGAATAAAAAGTATTGCTTTTCTAAAAAAAATATGTTATAATTCACGTGAAACTATATAAAATTTTGCGGAGGAAGTTTTATGCTTAAAGATATAGAAAAAGAAAATAATATTAAAATCGAAAAAGAAAACCAAAATTCAACTGTCGGTGTTGTTGCGAACGCAAACGAAGAAAGCTTTTCTTTGCTTGTTTCGCATTACAAAAACGAAGGATTTGCAAAATATGAAGAATATAAAAACGGCAACCGTTGGTTTTGCGCTTTGCAAAAAGAAACGGTGGGAGTGTTTTTGAATTATTACGAAAACATAGGCGAAGCGACTGTTGCGGAAGAAGAAAATTGCCGATATTTTGAATACGAAGATAAATCGCTGACTGAAAAAACAAGCGTGCTGTTAACTCAGCTTAATCTTTACGATTTCGGTATGTCGTATGTTTTGCGTCTTGCGGACGGTAGATTTATAGTTATCGACGGCGGGTGGAATATTGAAAGAGACGTGGATAAACTGTATAACTGCCTTAAAAAACAGGCAATAACGGAAAATCCGGTTATTGCGGCTTGGATTTTGTCGCATCCTCATTCCGACCATTACCATTGTTTTATAGGTTTTATCGATAAATACGGAGATAAAGTAACCGTCGAAAAAATTATGTATAACTTTCCCGAGGCGGACGACGTTAAACATTATCCCGATCTTACATATAACGATTCTCGCTTTGCATACGATACTTCCGAAACCGCAAATATTCCGCTTATGATTGAAAGGGCGGCTTTAACGGGAGCAACGGTTTATACTCCGCATACAGGGCAAAAATATAAAATCGGAGATTGCGAACTGGAAATACTTGCAAGTATGGACGATACGATTTATTGCTCAAGCAACATAAACGCCGCTTCGCTTATATTCAAAATGAAAGTGGCGGGGCAGGTCATTTTGTGGGCAACGGACGGAGCTTTTTCGGTTGCAAAAATTCCTGAAAAATATGCGGAATATTTAAAGTCCGATATTTTGCAAGTACCGCACCACGGATTTCAAAGCGGCACTGCGGAAGCGGAAATTAAAGCATATGATTATATTTCTCCCCAAATTTGCTTGTTGCCCTCTTCCGATTACAACGCATATACCGTTTTTTGCAATTTCCGCAAAGGAACACGTTATTTAATGCGAGATGTGGGCATAGAAGAAATGATAACCGGCGAAGAAACAAAAACAATTTCGCTTCCGTATACTGCGTCGCCGTATGCAAAAAAAGTGCTTGAAAGAAAGGTTGTTGACGGAATAAATGCCAACGGTTCGCAAACGTGGTTCTTTTCGAATTTGTCAACGGAATGTGCCGAAGATTTTTTGTTCACTGTTTTAAACACAACAAGCGTTAAGGCAAATTTAAGTATGGATATATTTTTTGAAAATCCGAAAAACAACATACGCTTTGTAAAGACGCAAATTGCGTCCGGAAGCGTGCAAGAAGTTTGTGTGCTTGAAAATTCGGGCGAAGAGGATAAGCAGTTCAATTGGATGACTGTCGATAAAGCAAAAATACCGCAAAATTCAACGTTTGCCGTTCGTTTTATGAGCGATGTTCCCGTGGTGGTGGCGCACAAAAAGCATACTGCGGCATATTACGGCGCAAACATATAATATAAATGTAATATTAAGCAAAAGCCTCACGCGGCTAAATGTTGCGTGAGGCTTGAATTTATTATTTTACATCGAACCAAACAAGCATATTTGTTTCGCCTCTGTTTGCAAAATTGCAATAAGGAATAAGCTTTAAACGTGTTTCACTGTGTTTGGGCTTTTGGCGGGAATATAATTTACCCTCTTCGGAAACGGTTACATATGCGTCGGTTTCAAGCTTTATCAAACCGCATTTTTCGCAAACTTCTTCCGTTACGTTTTTAAGAGTATCGGGGAGGGAAAAAGAATGAAGATTTTCCGAATTGTCCACGCTTTCCGCACAATATACAACAGGACCTCTCATTACGCACGCTTTGTTTACGTCGCGTATAACTCTGCTGTCGGAAAAAACGGTAACTGCGGGCATATCGAAATTCAGTTCGATTTCTTCGCCGGATTTTTCAACGTTTATATAGGCATAGCCCTTATCAGTCGTATATTCTTTGCTAATTGTAAAGCTGTCGCACCAAGACGGTATTCTGACGGCAAGTTTTTCGGCTCCTTCGGATTTAATAATAACTTTGCCGTTTTGCGGATAATCGGTGATTACCGAACAATTCATATCTTTATCCGAAAGCTTTGCTCCGGCGTATTGATTTATAAAAAGCGTGTTTTTGTCTTTCGCAAAAATATAATCGCCAAGCGACGCCAAAATTCTGTTTATGTTGGGCGGGCAGCAGGAGCAACCGAATATTTTCGGACGTTGGGTTATGGGGAATCTTCTTTCTCCGTAGGGCGTTCCGAAGTGTTCGGAAAGATTGATTTCAAGGGGATTTTCATAGAAGAAAGCGTCGCCCGAAAGCGAAAGACCGGAAATCATTCCGTTATATATAAGCCTTTCGATAACGTCGGCATATTTAACGTCGTTATATATTTCACTCATTGCTTTTGCAAAATACATAAGTCCTATTCCGGCGCAAGTTTCGGTGTATGCGCCGTCGTTGGAAAGGTCAAAGGGAATTGTGAAAGCTTCGCCGAAAGCGATTGAGCCTATTCCGCCGGTAACATACATTTTCCGTTCGGTAATATCTTGCCAAAGTTCGTTGCAGGCGCAAAGAAGTTCGCTGTCGCCGGTTTCTTTTGCAAGTTTTGCCATTCCGGTATATAAATATACGGCTCGCACTGCGTGACCTTCGGCGGAATGCTGACGGCGAACGGGCAAATGACTTTGATTGTAGTTAGATTTTGCAATATCGTTTTCCGTTCCTCGAGTGTTTATGAAATACGCCGCAAGGTCAAGAAATTTTTTCTTGCCGGTTTTTTCGTACATACGCATAAGCGCAAGTTCTATTTCTTCATGCCCGGGAGTTGCGAACTTTGCGCTTTTTTCTTGTACAAACACTTTGTGAATATAGTCCGCATATTTTTCCATGCAAACAAGCAAATCGTTTTTGCTTATATCGGCAAGCGCAACTGCGGCTTCAAAAAGATGTCCGGCACAATAAAGCTCGTGACAATCTCTGTTTGCCCAACGGTTTTGAGGTTCCACCACGGTAAACGCTATATTAAAATATCCGTCGTCGCACTGATGAGCTTTTATATCTTCAACAAGTTCGTCAATTTTTGCTTCAAGTTTTGCGTCGGGAAACTTGCGCAAAATATATGCCGCACCTTCCATCCACTTTGCAACGTCGCTGTCCCAAAAAATGTGTGGTTTTTTAGCGTCTCCGTCGCTTGGCTTCCAATTAAACTTAAAAGCTTCGATTCTTCCGGTTTCATAAAATCTGTCGTACACTGCGTCGATTGTTACGTTTTTGTTTAAATAATACTTATCAAACAAGAACCCGTTTGTAAAATCTACGTTCGCAAATCCGATGTTTTTCATAATTTTTAATCCTTTCTTTATAGTTGCGCTATTGACATATCTCGCTTATAATTATATAATAAAAATTAATAAAAATCAATACACAAAAAACGATAAGAGGTAAGAAAAACCGATATGGAAACAATAATCAACAACAACATATCTTTTTGTTATTCGGGACTTTTTGTAAGCGACAAGGAATGGATACATCCGGACATAGTGGAAAAAACTTATGAAATAATATATGTAACTCGCGGAGAAGTATTTATGAACGACGGTGGAAAAGAATATAAAATAAAAAAAGGGCAAGCGTTGTTGCTTTATCCGCAAACAAGACATTACGGAAGTAAAATTACTTCCGGCGTAAGTTTTTATTGGATACATTTTTTAACGTCCGAAAATGTTGCGCCGCCGGAACAAGGACTTTATGAAAATATCGAAAATTCCGCAATATTTAAGGAATTGTTGCATTTTGCAAGCCTGCCGCAAAAACCGGAATATGCAATAAACGCCGTTCTTTGTCACATTTTGGCACTTATGCAATATGAACGAGAACGTCAATTAAACGCACCCTCGCGCATTGCCGAAGAAATTTACGAATGGGCAAGAATTAACGCTTCCGCCATATTGACGGCGGAAACAACAGCCGATCATTTCGGCTTTTGCGCCGACCATTTGGCAAGAATATTGAAAAAAAACTTTGGCGTCGGTACAAAAGAACTTATCAATCGCTTTGTTATTGAAAAAGCAAAAGAGTTGCTGTGCAACACGGGAAAATATATTAAGGAAATAGCCGCAGATTTAGAATTTTCGAGCGATAAGGCGTTTATTTTGTTTTTTAAATATCACGAAGATATTTATCCGTCGCAATTTCGAGAAAGATTTCGCAAAGTGCATATGAACAATAAGTGATTTTTGTGTGATTTTCACAAAATTCAAAAAACGAACAAAAATATCTTGTAATTCAAAGCAGAATATGTTAAAATAAGTTTATAAAAATAATTTATCAAAGGAGATTCCAAATGAAAAAAATCCTATCCCGTGTGCTTGCGGCTGTTGTTGCCGTTGCAACTGTTGTAACATCGTTTACCGCAATTGCCGACGAACCCGCCGCCGAAAGCACCAAAACCGAAGACGGCGTTGTTTTTTCCATTGATTATAATGAAAAAAGCAACGGAATAGTTGACAGAAAAAAAGCGGCGTATCTTACCAAAGACGATACATCGCAAGGCGAAAAAGCTTTAAAAATCGTTCCTATGACGGAAGATTACGAAGTAACAAAAATAACTGTCGATTGCTATTCCATTTCATACAGCGCAGCAGAACTTGCCAAGGTTAAATTCGTTACGGTGCGCTATAAATATGTTGCGCCCGACGGAATTCAAAACGCATCCAAAATGCGACTTAACCTTTTGCCTAACGGCGGTGCGCTGAAAAACACGGTTAGCGCATATTCCGGCGAACTTGTTAAAAACGAATGGGCAACCGCAATTTTTAACGTTTCCGCAATTGAAAACAGTTTGCAAAACGAAGAAGGAAAAATTTTCCGTCAGTTCCACCTTTGTCCATACGGCGACTCGCCTTTGGAAACGCTTGACGCAAGCGAAGTTATGTATATTTCGGAAATTGTTTTTTACAGTAAAAATCCCGACCCCAACGCCACATATACAATAAGCTTTTCCAAAAATAATCCCGACGCCGACGGAAGCGCACCGGATAAGTTGCAACTGAAAGAAGGCGAAGAATATACTCTTCCCGAAAACCCCTATACCCTTGTGGGCGGAAGTTTTAACGGTTGGAAGAGCTCGGAAGATAACCAAATTTATCCTGCCGGCACAAAGTTTGTTGCGAAAGCGGGCGATATGTCCTATATTGCAACGTTCACCGTGAAGCCCGAAGATGTTCCCGTTATTTCGCTTAAATTTACGGATTATTGCAACGGTATTGTAAACCATATTGATACGGCTTCCACCGAAAACGTTACTTTCGACGGCAGAAGTGCGGTTAAAATTACGCCCAACAAGGAACACGAAAAACAAGAAGACAGAATACTTCTTGACGGTTGGAGCTATAAACCCGCAGGTATTAATCTTGAACATTACAAATATCTTGTAATTTGTTATTATCTTGACGGTAATCTTTCAAAAGAAGCAACATTCCACGCAAATTATATGAGAAACGGCGATATTCTTACCAAAATATACGGAAACGCTTCAACTCAAACGCTTAAATCCGGAGTATGGGATTTTATTGTAATTGACCTTTCAGGCGTTACGGAATTTTTAAATCCCGCCACCGATAACCATAATCTTGTTCAAATGCATTTGCAACCCTTTAACGGTTTGACTCTTGCCGACCTTTCCGGCGATGAAGCAATTTACATAAGCCAGCTTATGTTCTGCGCAAACGAACCGATAATCGAAGTTCACGAAAAATATATGAACGGAGTGGGTAACGCAAACTTCAATCCGAACGGTAATATGACAAGAGCCGAAGCTTGCACAATAGTTGCAAGATTAAGCGCAGGCGGCGACGATAACGTTCCCACGGATAAAGCTTGCACATTTGCGGACGTTGCTCAGGACGCATGGTATCATAAATATGTTTCCTATGTTGAAAGTCTTGGATATTTAAAATCATACAGCGGAAACTTTGAACCGAATAAGGCTATAACCAGAGCCGAATTTGTGGAACTTGTATATAACATGGGATTGCTTGCGGATAAAGGTCAAAACGGTACGTTTTCCGATGTTCCCGCCGATCACCCAAAAGCAAACGTTATTTCCGCAGCGGGGAAAGCGGGACTCATTAACGGATATGATAACGGCAACGGAACATATTCCTTTAAACCCGATAATACCATAACTCGTGCGGAAGTTGTTAAAGTTATAAACAACGCTTATTCAAGAAGCATAACCGACGACGCGCTTTCGGAAGATGTTAAGTTCAGCTTTGCCGACGTGGATTACGATTTTTGGGCATATGCGGATATTTGCGAAGCAACTCTTACTCATGCCGAAACAAAAGAAAGTTGGCTTTATGCAATTACATCTCCCAACGAATTTTTTGAGGGACGTGAAATAGATTACGAAGCAGGCGTGGCATATCTTGCCGAACTTGATAAAATTTCCGAAGAAAAGAAACAATCCATAATTAATTCCAAAACCGAAATTGAGGTTTCCGGCACAAAATATTATGTATCTGCCGAAACCGGTAACGATTCCAACGACGGTAAATCTCCGGAAACGGCATGGAAAACCATAACCAAACTGAACAACGTTTCGTTGAAAAAAGGCGATGGAGTGTTCTTTAAACGAGGCGATATTTACCGCACAAGATTTACGGCAAGAGCAGGCGTAACCTATTCGGCTTACGGCGAAGGCGAAAAACCCAGATTCTACGGTTCTCCCGAAAACGGTGCAGACCCGGCAAAATGGACGCTTATGGACGGAACAAACAACATTTGGGTATATGCAACCCAAATGGTTGACGTTGGCGCAATTGTACTTGACGAAAAAGAATCGGCGCTTAAGGAAGTACCTAACCTTTGGCAAGGCGTACACTATGTCCGTGGTTCCAAAAATACAGTTGTTTTCGATATAAAAACCGAACTTGATAAAGACCTTGAATTCTTCAGCGATATAAAATCAACAAATATGGGAAATGAAACCGGCAAAATATACCTCAGATGCGATAAGGGAAATCCCGGTGAAATTTATAACAGCATTGAATTCAACACCAAAAACAACGTAATTTCTGTTGGCGGAAACGATATTACTTTCGATAACATATGCGTAATGTTCGGCGGATCGCACGGCATAGGTTCCGGCACTGTGAATAATCTTACCGTTCAAAACTGCACAATCGGTTGGATAGGCGGCGCAATTCAGTATTACAACGAAGCTGACGGTAATGTTGTACGTTTCGGAAACGGCATCGAAATTTACGGCGGTTGCGACGGATATACTGTTGATAATTGCTATATATATCAGTGCTATGACGCGGGCGTAACTCATCAATACGGCGGCAAGGGCAACGAAAACAATTCTATGTATAACGTTACATATTCAAACAACATAATTGAAGATTGTATATATTCAATAGAATATTTTAACGGAGACGGTTCTTCAATTTACACAATTCGAGACGGTAAGAACTATAAGATTGTTGGCAATATCTTGAGACGCGCAGGCTATGGATTCGGTAATCAGCGTCCCGACGGTAATGCTTCCTCTCACCTTAAGGGGTGGACAAGCCGTAACGAATATGAAAAAGGAACATACAGAATAGAAAATAACATATTCGACAGAGGTATGTGGTCTCTTGTTCAAACACAGGCTTCCTATAAAGCTTGGTTGCCCGTATATGACGGAAACACATATGTTCAGTTTATTGGCGGTCCCATAGGCTATCATACCGGACCGAAGCTTGAATTCGATGTTGTTGCCGATATGACAATAAAAGCTCAGCTTGGCGACAAAAACGCAACGGTTTACTTCCTCCCCGCAGAATATGCATATCAAGGCGACCTTACCAGAACAAGATAACAGCGAATTAACTTAGACATAATACGCATAAATAATTTAAGGAGAGCAAAAGCTCTCCTTAAATTGTTATATTAAAATTTTTAAAAAAACGCTTACAAAGAAACTTTTTTTGTATATGTTCCTTCGGAAAGTTTGGTTGTTTCCGCACTGTTGGGAAGCGTAAAATATGCGGTGGTATTGTGTGGAACGCTAATTATATATTCAATTGCGTTTTCGGTATATTTCCATTCGGAAGAAATTTTACCGTGTTGCGTATTATATTCTGCGCAAGCAAAGCCAAGGCGTTTGTTTGGCAACGGTTTTATATCGAATGCTTTGAAGCCCGCTTCGTTGTTTTCGGTTCGCGGTTTAATGCCGCACACATCGCCGTACAGCCAATCGCAAACGGCACCGTATGCATAGTGGTTAAACGAGTTCATACCGACGCTCCAAAAATCTCCGTTCGGCTTCACACCGTCCCAATGCTCCCAAATTGTGGTTGCTCCCATATCCACGGGATAAAGCCACGACGGATATTCTCGTCTGAGCAAAAGTTCATAGGCAAGTTCAACTTCGCCGTTATCGGAAAGAGCGTGAAGAAGATACGGAGTTCCCACAAATCCTGTTGTTAAGGCTGTTCCGTTTTGACGTATAAGTGAAACAAGCTTTTTTGTAACAGCTTGCTTATCGTCGCATAAATTGAAATGAAGTTGAAGCACGCAAGCCGTTTGAGTTTCGGTATATGTTCCGTATTTTTGTTTGAAAGCCGATAATATGTTGCTGTAAAGTGTACGGTATTCGTCGGAATTTTCTCCAACAACCTCCATTGCCTTTACGGTTAACAGGCAACTTTGCGCAAAAAATGCGGAAGCAATGAAATCTTTGTCGGTTGAACCGGTGGCATCTCCCTCGTTTGCGTCAAGACCGAGCCAATCGCCGAAATGAGTGTGCCCGAGCCATAGGAATTCTTCCGGACCGTCGTTGTGGCAGAAATCAACCCATTTTTTCATCATGGGAAGACATTTTGTAAATATTTCTTTGTTTCCGTACATTTCATACATTGTCCATGGAACAATTACACAGGCGTCACCCCAAGCGGCACTTGTGCCATCGAACTTACCACTGAACCCAAGCGGAACTGTGTTTGAAATTTCGCCTTTGTCGGTTTGTTGTAACGACATATCATAAAGCCATTTGTCAAAAAATTCATATACGTTGAAATTAAAAATTGCGGTTTTGCAAAAAACTTGCGCATCGCCCGTCCAACCGTAGCGTTCGTCGCGTTGAGGACAGTCGGTGGGAACATCCAAAAAGTTTCCCTTTTGACCTCGTATTGTGTTTTCATATAATTTGTTTAAAGGTTCAAAACCGCATTTAAAATACCCCGTTCTTTGAATATCCGAATAAACGTCAACGGCACGTAGCAAAGATAAATCAGCGTCTTTGGGAAAACTGTTGATTCTGACGTATCTGAAACCGCAAAAAGTGTGTTGCGGTTTATAACTTTGCAAACCGTCTCGGCAAATATACTTAAAAACGTTTTTTGCGGATCTGTAGTTTTCGTTATAGAAGTTTCCGTTTTTGTCAAGAATTTCTCCGAACGAAAGGTCAACCGTTTCACCTTTTTTTGCCGTAAGATTTTCAAAAAAGACGTATCCGGTAAGATTAACTCCAAAATCAACAACGGTTTCTCCGTTGGGGGCTTTAAAAATTGATTTCGGCACAAATATTTCGTGTTCTTTTACGTATTCTCCGATTTGCGGCGAAATATTGTTTTTACTTGCTTCAATAACCTTTACTTCATCAGTAAAATCGTGAATTATATTTGCGTCGCATATTTCTCCGTCATAAATATCGGAAGAAACGATATTTCCGACTCCGCAACTCCAATTTTCATCGGTAACTATGGTTTGCGTAAGTCCGCCGGCAAATTCAAGGTCAATTTGTGCAATAAGCGAGTAATCAAGAGTTTTGTCTTCGTTTTGGTGCGAACGGTTTATTCTTCCGGAATACCAACCGCTTGCAACGGATATATAAAGAAAATCGCTTTCGGCAACAAGTTCCGTTATATCGTAACTTTGATACATAAGATGTTTGGAATAATAAGTACATCCGGGAGCAAATACAATATCACCGGCTTTTTCTTTTCCTACAAAAATATTATATATACCTG
>CAZJCI010000035.1:0-13590 GCA_964544455.1 uncultured Oscillospiraceae bacterium | reverse complement strand
GATGGAAGTGTCCTGCGTCAAGAGTCAACATAACGTCTTTGTTCTTCATGGCATAGCCCATATAAAATTCGTGCGAACCTACAACATATGCTTCGGTACCTATGGCAAATACTTTTGATTCCACCGAATCCTTGGTATATTTCGGATCAAGCTTTTCGGCGCAAATCTTATCCAATGAATCAAGCAATCTCGCACGTGGGGACATTCTGTCGTAAGGATTATCTTTCATACCGTCGGGAATCCAAATATTGTTAAGCGAACGTATGCCAAGGCTCTTTCCAAAGTATTCGGATATTTTTCGGCTTGCAATACAATGGTTTATCCAAAAATTTCTGATTCCCTCATCGGGATGCGAAAGCGTTAAAGTATCGTTTGCTTTGGGGTGTGAAAAGCACGTTGGATTAAAATCAAGACCAATATTTTCCTGCTTTGCAAAATCAACCCAAGCGGAAAACTGATCGGGAGTTTGCTCGTCTCTGTCGATGCCTTTTTTGGGTTCACAATATATTGCATGAACATTTGCTTTTTTTAGCCCGGGTATCATCTTAAAAGCAAAACTCATATCGGCAAAAAGTTCTTCTCTGTTTCTTGCTTTTCCGGGGTAGTTTCCGGTAACCGCAAGACCTCCGTCCAAATCCCCTGCGCTTTCAAATCCTCCGATATCGTCCCCCTGCCAACAGTGAACGGAAATTCTGATTTTTTTCAACCTTTCGATTGCGGCGTCCGTATCTACTCCTATTGCCGCATATTGCTCTTTGGCAAGTTCATAAGCTTTTGTAACAGACATTTTTTATCTCCTTATATGTAAAATTTTTATATTTAATTATTTGTTTTCCGTCAAATTTAAATATCTTTCATATGCGTCGTCCCATTCCGAAGCATTCGAATTATCGGGTTCATACATATTAATTTCAAAAGAATTTGCAATTACTTCACGCGCTTCTCGCACGTTGGCAATTTCTCCGTGAGCAATTGCCTGCACCGAAAGATTTCCCAAAACCGTAGCCTCAACCGGTCCCGCATAAACCGGACGTCCGCAAGCGGAAGCCGTTAATTTTGAAAGCGGGACTTCCTTTGTTCCTCCGCCCACAATGTTAATAAACGGTGCTTTTCTTCCCGTAATATCGTCAAGTTCTTCCACGGTTTTTCTGTAACACAAAGCAAGAGAATCAAAAATACACCTTACAATTTCGCCCTTATTTTCCGGAATATGCTGTCCTGTTTTTTTGCAATATTCCACAATTCTTTTTGGCATATTTCCGGGAGTTTGGAACGATATATCGTTTGGATCTATAATGCATTGAAGCGGCTTCGAACTCATAGCCATATCCGAAAGTTCGTTGAATGAAAGCTTTTCGCCTTCTCTTGCCCACTGACGGCGAGATTCCTGTTCAATCCAAAGTCCCATAATGTTCTTTAAAAATCTTATTTTTCTTTCCGCGCCGCCTTCGTTTGTAATGTTATAGCTGTATGCTTTATCGTTGGTTATAGGTTCGGGAATTTCACGTCCCATAAGCGACCATGTTCCGCTGGAAATATATACAAAATCATCGTTTTTAGCCGGTACGGAAATAACTGCAGACGCAGTATCGTGAGAAGCGGCGGCAATAACTTCCGCATTAATATTTCCAACTTCATCAGTAATTGCCGGCAAAAGCTTTCCGCATTTTGTTCCGGGTTGAACAATATCGCCCAAAATTTTTGTAGGTATTCCAAGCTTTTCAATAATATCGAAAGCCCAATTTCTTTTTTGAGCGTCCAGCATTTGCGAAGTTGACGCAATTGTATATTCGGTTTGCTTTACGCCTGTAAGAAAATACTTCAAAAGGTCGGGAACAAACAGCATATTTTCGGCATTTTCAAACGCATAAGGAGTGTCCTGCGCTTCTTTTGCAAGCTGAAAAAGCGTGTTAAAATTCATAAACTGAGTGCCGGTTTCGGCATATAATTCTTTTTTGCCAAGCTTGTTGAACACTTCCTCCATTATACCGGTTGTTGTACGGGGGTCTCTGTAACAATACGGATTTCCGATAAGTCTGCCGTTTTTGTCAAGCAAACCGTAATCCACGCCCCAAGTATCAATGGCAATGGATTTTATATCCTTATTTTCGGATAATGCGCAAGCTCTTATTGCATTTTTAATTTCAGTAAAAAGCGCAAGCGTATCCCAATAAAGATTTCCCCACAGATTAACAACGTTGTTATCGAATCTGTGTATTTCTTCAAGCGAAATTTTGTTTCCGTCAAATTTTCCCACAATGCCTCGTCCGCTTGACGCACCAAGGTCAATTGCCAACATTTTTAATTCTGCCATAATTCCTCCGAAATAATTATATAATTAATAAATCTGTTATTTCAACGTTACAACAGTAACTCCGCTGTCACCTTCACCGAAAGTTCCCGGTCTAAACGAATCAACTCGTTTATCTTTTCTTAACCTTTGGGTAATTGCCGCACGTAATGCTCCCGTGCCTTTTCCGTGAATTATTGTGACCGAACCGAGATTTGCCAAAACGGCGTCGTCAAGATATTTATCAACGGCAAGCCAGGCGTCGTCGCCTATCATACCTCGAACGTCTATTTCCGCTTTAATTCTGCTTGAAACCGCGGGAGAGGACATTCCGTTTCTGTTTACTTTGCGATTTATGCCTGATTTCTTTTTCTTTGAACCGTCTTCTTCCATATCCGAAAGCAAACGCAAATTCTCTTTTACGGTTTTAAGCTTTGCATATCCAACGCGAACAAAATATTTTTCCTTATCAATTTTCAAAATTGTTCCCTGTTGCTTTAAATCGTAAACAATAACTTCGTCCCCAACCTTAAAATCTCTGGACGGTTTATAAATCGTTTCCGCTCTTTCAAGATTAATGCCAAGTTTTTCGCTTGCTTGCTTCACCGTATCGGCAACCGCCGCTTTGCTTGCGGCAATTGCTTTTGCAAAATCTTCCGCTTCCTTTTTTCGCTTAACCTCTTCCAATTCTTCAAAAATATAATCGGAAGCCGCCTTTGCCGAATCGATAAGCTTTCTTGCTTCTTTTTCAGCCTTTGCTTCAAGCTCGGCGATTTTATTGTTTAGCTCTTCTCTGTCGGCTTTGGCTTTTGCTTTTTCTTCCGTAAGCTCGTTTTTCAGTTTTTTTACTTGCTCTCTTTCGGATTCTATTCCGCTTCTTGCGTTTTCCAATTCGTTTACAACTTCTTCAAAACGCCTTGAAGCTCCGGGAACATAGCCGTTTGCGGCGGAAATAATGGTTTTATCTATTCCAAGCCGTTCGGCAATCGCAAAAGCGTTTGAACGTCCCGGAAGACCGATTGTAAGCTTATATGTCGGGCGAAGCGTTTCAAGGTTAAATTCGCACGACGCATTGGTAACTCCTTCGGTTTTCAACGCATAGGCTTTCAGTTCGGCATAGTGCGTTGTTGCCGCACACAGGCAACCGACATTTCGCACACGTTCAAGTATTGCTTCGGCAAGCGCCGCACCTTCAATAGGATCGGTGCCCGCTCCCAATTCGTCGAACAGCACAAGCGAAAATCGGCTTATCTTTTTAAGAATATCCACAATATTGACCATATGAGCCGAAAAAGTCGATAAAGATTGCTCTATGCTCTGTTCATCGCCTATATCAGCCAAAATATCGGTGAATACCGGAACAGCCGAACCTTCTTCGCACGGCAAGTGCAATCCTGTTTGCGCCATAAGCGAAAAAAGCCCCAAAGTTTTAAGAGTAACCGTTTTTCCTCCCGTGTTCGGTCCCGTAACAACAAGCATTTTATATCCGTTTCCAACCGATACGTCTATCGGAACAACCTTTTGCGTATTAAGCAACGGATGACGTGCTTTTTTTAAGTTTATCGTTCGTTTTTCTGTAATAATCGGTGCTGTTGCGTCCATTCTGAAAGACAATTCCGCTTTTGCGAAGATAACGCCGATTTCACAAAGTATGTTGTAATCGGTTTTCAAAACTCCCGAAAACCTCGAAACCTCGGTAGTAAGGTGAAAAAGTATTTTTTCTATTTCCGCTTTTTCTTTTATTTCAAGCACTCTGAGTTCGTTGTTCGCTTCAACAACCGTCATCGGTTCTATAAAAATGGTTGCTCCCGACGATGAGGTATCGTGAACAAGACCTTTAATCTCGTTTCTGTATTCCGCTCTTACGGGAATAACATATCTTCCGTTACGCATTGTTATAATATTTTCTTGCAAATACTTTGAATATTCGCCGGAAATATATCTTTGCAGACTTTCTCTTGCTTTGTTACCTGCGTTTTTCATTTTTCGGCGAATATCATAAAGTTCGCTTGTGGCGGTATCCGCTATCATATCTTCGCCGATTATCGCATTTGTTATTGACTCGTACAAATACTTATTCGTTACAAGCTTTGAAGAAAACGCATACAGTGTTGAATCCGGTGCAACCGATTCTCCGAAATACCCGCTGACCGACGATGCCGCTCGCAACACTTCCGCAACCGAAAGAAGTTCCGCAGTATTAAGCGACGCTCCGTTTTCGGCCCTGAAAAGTGAATTCGAAATATCTTTAATTCCTCCGAAAGACGGTGCGCCTTTGGCAGTTGCCAACATTTTTGCTTCCGTGGTTTGTTTTTGCATGGTTGCGATAAAATCACGCGATACTGATGGCATAAGTGCTTTAACGTTTTCAACGCAACCTTCAAACGGAGCGCACTGTGCAAGCATTAATAAAATTTTATCAAATTCAAGCGTTTTTACAGCTTTTTCAAATCCGTTCAAAACGACCGAGTTAATCGAATCCGAAGTAAATATTCGTTTTTCTTCCGAATTTATATTCATACATCCTTTCTTTAATTGCGTTTGATTTTTATAAAAAATATCGGTTTCTATTTCGTTACATACAATTCTATCATATAATTTTTAAAAAATCAACCCGTTAATTTTATAAATATGGGGGCATTTTTAAACAATTATACGATTTTACTCACTTTTAAATGCATTATTGTAATACTCCAAAGTTTTAAAACGTTTTTCAAGATGAACAACAAGGTATTGCTCGCATACATTCGAAAACTCGTTTGCGTATTTTTCGGAAAGACTGTACGCAAGCATTCTGCTTTGTGGAGCAGAGCATATGTATTTTATGGCTTCATATACGGGCGTATTAATAATGCGACCGTCGTTTGAAACGGAAAAATCTTTTTGGGAAGAACATTTACTGCAAACAAATCCTCCCTGCAAAAGCTCGAATAAATTATTTTTGTGTAATTCAGTAAAAGAAGAACCGCAATTAACGCAGGAAACAAAATTCGGAGCAAATCCCTGAATACACATTGTTTGCATTTCAAACGCCGCTTTAATAATCCAGCGCGGCTTATTCTGAAAATGAATTAAAGCGTAAATTCCGTTAAGCAAAAGACGGAACATATCCGTTTCGTCGTTATCTTCAACGCAAACCTCGTTTGCAATATCGCAAAAATAAGAAGCAAGCGCAAGTGCTCTGTAATCGGTGCTCAACTCTTGAAAACTGTTTTTTACTTCTATTTCCTGCAACCAAAGGCGTTCGTCTTTTTTTTCAAAATAAAAATTGGAATGACAAAACAAATTTGCCCCGGCGGCACGTCGGCTGTTAATGGCTTTTATTCCTTTTGCAAGAACCGTCTTTTTTCCGTATTCAGCGGTAATTATCGTCAGCACCTTATCGTTTTCGTTAATAAGCAACTCTTTTATGACAATACCTTCCATTAAAACGTCGTATACCATAATTATATATAAAATTCCTTTGCGTTATTTTTCGTTTTTAAACCCAAATCTGTTAAGATGCAATTCGCTGTCCCGCCAATTTTCTTTAACCTTAACCCACAAATTAAGATAAACCTTTTGACCGAAAAACGATTCCATATCTTCTCTTGCATATGTTGCAATTTTTTTAAGAGTTTCTCCGTTTTTACCTATAATTATTTTTTTGTGAGCGGCTTTTTCACAATAAATCTCGGCTCTTATTTCAATAAGCTTTGCGCCGTCTTTAAAATCTTCAATAATAACCGCTGTTCCGTGCGGAATTTCATCTTCCAATGTACGCAATATTTTTTCTCTGATTATTTCCGAACATATTTCCCGTTCCGGCATATCCGTAAGCATATCGGGCGGAAAATACCAACGTTCCGTTTTTAAATACGGCTTAATTTCCTCCATAACAATATTCACACCGTCGTTAAGCAATGCGGAAATGGGAATAACCGATTTAAAATCATGCAATTTTGAAAATTTATCTATGGTCACAAGCAGTTTATCGCGCTTACCGATGTCTGTTTTGTTTATTACAAGTAACGTCGGAATATTTGAACTTTTAATTTTTTCTATAATTTGCAAATCCGCCTTTTCCGGTATTTGCCCGGATTCAATCATATAAATTATAACGTCTGTTCCGGAAAGCGTTTCGTCCGCCGACTTCATCATATATTCGCCAAGTTTGGTTTTGGGCTTATGCATTCCGGGCGTATCCAAAAAAACATATTGCGAATTGTTTTCGGTATATATACCCGTTATTCTGTTTCGGGTTGTTTGCGGTTTGTTTGAAACTATCGCTATTTTTTCTCCGATAATCGTATTCATAAGCGTACTTTTTCCAACGTTCGGACGTCCGATAAGCGCAATAAACGCCGTTTTTTTAACGTCTTCCGTAACATTTTCCGCTGTTGTTGCAAGCTTTTTTTCGGATTTATTTTTCTTTTCTTCCTCGTGACCTTCACGCGCAAGCCCCATGGAAGCAAGAATTTCTTCGCACGAATCGTTCATATATTCTTCGTCTTCAGCGGCTGTTTCGTGGTCGTACCCCAAAAGATGCAACACCGAATGGACGGTTAAAAAGCACATTTCACGTTCAAAAGAATGTCCGTATTCCTGCGATTGCTCAAGAGCTTTTTCCGCCGAAAGGACAATATCGCCCAACGCAACAGGCTCTCCGTCCGCAATTTCGCTTTCGTCGATTTCACCGTTTTCAAGTAAAGGGAACGACAATACGTCGGTGGGAGCGTCCTTGCTTCTGTATTCTTTATTAAGCTTATGAATCGAATCGTTGTCGGTAAACGTTACGGAAACTTCGCAATCGAATTCCACTTCTTCGTATTTTAAAGCTTCATTAACGGCTTTTTTTATTAAAGAGCGTACCGCAGGTGTAATTTCAACAATCTTTTGTTCGTTTTTGGTATAAATTTTATTTTTCATATTCAGTCTCACTTCTTATTTATTATTGTGCGCCGCGTTTTTTTCGTATGCCTGAATTATTTTTTGAACAAGCGCGTGGCGCACAACGTCTTTATCGGTAAATCTGTGGGTTTTTATCCCATCTATATTCTTTAATATTTTAACGGCTTCCACAAGTCCCGAACGTTTTCCGTCGGGCAAATCTATTTGAGTTATATCTCCCGTTACAACCGCCTTTGAGCCGAATCCGAACCTTGTAAGGAACATTTTCATTTGCTCGGGCGTTGTATTTTGAGCTTCGTCAAGAATTATGAAAGAATCGTCCAAAGTACGCCCTCTCATATATGCAAGAGGCGCTATTTCTATTACCCCTTTTTCACGGTATTTTTCAAAATTTTCGGCTCCGAGCATTTCCCACAGTGCATCATACAACGGTCGGAGATAAGGATCGATTTTATTTTGCAAATCGCCGGGAAGAAATCCAAGTTTTTCACCGGCTTCAACCGCAGGACGCGTAAGAATAATTCTTCCCACTTGTTTTTCACGCAGAGCGTTTACCGCCATTGCAACCGCAAGAAAAGTTTTTCCCGTTCCCGCAGGTCCTATTCCGAAAATAACCGTATTGTTTTTTATTGCGTCAACATATTTTTTTTGCCCGACTGTTTTAGCCTTAATGGGTTTTCCTTTAGCAGTAATGCAAATGCAATCCCCCGTAAGTTCGTTAAGCTCTTTTTCCTCACCGTCTGCAATCATACCGAGAACATATCTGACGTTTTGTTCTCCAAGGTTTTGATTAAATTCGGACATACGAGCAAGATATTCCACAACCGCACTGCCTTTTTCAACACATAAAAGTTCCGTTCCGCTTATTTTTATGCCGTCTTCAAGAGCGGACAGGGAAACATTCAGCTCTTTTTCGATTATTTCGGCATTACAATCAAAATTTCCAAGTATGTTTATTATACTTTCGGGCGAGTCGATTTTTACAATTTTTTCAGCCATACAACTTTAAGCTTCCGTTTCGATAAAATATTACATTTATATTTTACTATATTCCTTTTCAAAATGCAAGTACTTTTTTATAATTTGGCGACAATATTTGTGAATTTCGGATATTTTTCGGTGAAAAAATCGAATTTCAAAAAAGTTTTAACGTTTTTTAACAGCAACATTTTCCAAACATTCGGTTTTACATCTCAAAACAAAACCGTTTTCTTCTTTTTCTTCGGAAAAAGACATCGAAAGTATTTCGCACTCGCTTAAATCGTCCGCAATTTTTGAATACATTTTTCGGTATGCCTTTTTTCGGGCTTCTTCCGCACCAAGAGTTTTAGAAGTAACGCCGTATTTTCGCGTTTCCAAAATTTCCGCCTTTATAGGCAATTCTATTTTTCCAAACAACTTAACGTTTGTGTTTTTAAAAACACAAAGCCTGTTTTCGGAATTATTCGGCAATTTGTTTCCGATTTTGATTTTATGTCCCAAAAAATTCAGCTTATAACTGAATTCGGGGATTTCTTCAAAATTTTCAACAACGGTTTCATACGGTATTTTAACATAAAACTCGTTGTACGTTTTTGCAATTATCTTGCCGACAGCACCGGATATATACTCTTTTCCGTCCGTTCCGAATTCAACCGGAGAAATTATCATCTGCCCTTTTTCCACAGTTTGCCCTTTTTGCACAAGCGATGTACCGCAAAAAACCTCCGGGCGTTCTATAATGCAATCCTTTGAAGCAATAATTCCGCTGTAAGACGGTAGCTTGTCCGTATGCTCTTTTTTGGTTCGTTCTTTAATTTCCACAAAAGCAACATTTCCGCTCATATTCACAGAAATCCACGAAACTCTGTCATCGTTTAAAATATATTGGTTACATACGGCGGAAAGTTTGCTTTTATCATAAGCTTTTCCTACGGCAAATCCAACGGCAGACAGTTTTTCTTCAATTTCCGCTGACGATATTACGTCGTTTCCGGAAATTTCAATCTTCCAAACAACGTTATTTTGCATTTTTACAATAAGAAGCGTAATTATCAAACCGACAAGCATTCCGGGCCTTTTCAGCATTTTTTTAAATTTTGCAACAATCCCCCTTTCGTATATTTTTTTTGCTTCCACGGAATTTTCGGAAAGCAACTTCAATATTTGTTCGGATTTTGCAGCAAAACACGAAAATTCCAAAATATTGCCGTCAACTTTTACATCAAACACACTTTCGGTAAATTCGTTTATAATTGTTACGGCAAGCATTGACGAATTAGCATTTTCCGCACGGTATTTTTCATACCCGACAACATATCCCAGCAATTTATTCATAACGTTCCTCTTTTTTTATGTTTTCAAATTCAATGTCGGTAATAAAGCCCGATATTTTTGCGGTATGTTTGTTATAAAAACAAATTTCCAGTGCCCTTCCGTTAAGTGTTACAACCATACCGTTGACTGTAAATTTAATTTTTTCTTCGCTATATACTTCAACAATAATTTTTCCCTCCGCGATAAATTCCGTATTCCCACTCATTGTAAAAGTAGGTCTGACAATATATGCGGTCACGGAATTGTTTTTTATTTTTTTTGCTTCGGAGCGAATTTTTCCGTATAAACCTTTTTTTAAAGCCATTTCAGTCCACTCCCGTTTATGTACTTTATTTCACAATATGCGTTTTTATATACGGTTTATTCTATTTCTTCATATTTTTTAATAAATATACGGTATACGCAATATTTATAATCATCATAGCTTTGATATGCGAAACGGAGGTAAGAAAAATGAAAAGACATATACGTACATACGAATACATTTCGGTTTTCACGGCAATATTCTGTTTAATTTCATTATTTGCTTTTCCGCAAGATACAAAAGAGGCGGTAAAAACAGCATTGGAAATTTGCGCAAAATCCGTCATTCCGTCCGTTTTTCCGTTTATGGTATGTTCAAAATGGATTATCAACGCATATATAGGTTCCGAAAAGCGGATTTTTCCGTCTTCTCCTATTTTTTTCGGTTTTTCAAGAAACGGATTAATCTTGTTTGCAATAGGCGTGCTTTCGGGCTTTCCAAATGGCGCCGTTATTGCGGGAACAATGTTCCGTGCCGGTATGATTTCAAAAGAAGAGGCTGAAAAAGTATCGAAATACTCAGGAATTGTGAGTCCGTCGTTTTGCGTTATATGGTTCGGAGGTTCCGTTATGAAAAGCCACGTTTGCGGGCTGATTGTTTTTGCTTCGCTTATAAGTTCAAACATTTTACTTATGATTGTTGAAAATGTTTTTGTTGAAAATGTTTTTTACGAAAAAAAATATAAAAAATATTCTTTTACTCCGCAAAACAACAACAAAATTACGGTTTCTTCTTTTACGGAAATAATTTCCGAAAGCAGTTCGGCAATGCTTGATATTTGCGCTTACATTACTTTCTTTTCCTGTTTCGGAAGAATTGTTGCAAAAATCGTAACTTCCGTTTTTCCATTTGCGGTAACAGCCGAAACGGTTTGTTTTTTACGAGGTATTGCGGAAGTTTCCTGCGGAATTGCCTATGTTCGAAATTTAAATTTCGGTCAACGAATGCTTTGGGGAAGTTTGATTATGGGCTTTGGCGGCATTTCTTCCTTAATGCAGTTTTTTTCGGTATGTAAAAAATACGGCTTAAACGCAAAAGGATTTGTTACGGCAAAAATTGTTTGCGCTTTTGTTTCTCCGATTATCACTGTTTTGTTTATTGCACTTACGCCGAACCGAATTTTAAGCAACGCAAAATATTTATTTCCGTTTTTAATTGTTTTTGCCGTCGTTTTATTTGCTTTTTTGATATTATTCTCAATATATTGCAAAAAAAATATCGAAAAAGCAAAGTAATTTTATTAAATTACGGTTGCATTTTGGGAATAAATATGATAGAATATATATGTTTTAAATCAGCTTTCGGAAAGGATTTAACCGCATATGTTTTCAAAACAAAGCTCAACCGACGATATGGCAAAATGTTGCGCATTATGCGAACATTCAATAAAATTGGAATTCCAGGAGCGATATTTGTGTAAATATAAAAACAATATTGCCGAAACGGAGGCTGAAGATTTTTGCAAGCACTTTGAGCCCGATTTGTTAAAACTTGAGCCCAAACCAAGAAAAAGATATATATTTGAAAATTAAAATCGTAATTTTCAAAGGACTTTACAGCAAAAGGACTGCTTGATATGGAATATAACAAAATAATACATAATTATATAAGCGACCGCAAAGACGAAATAATTTGCAACTTAAAAGAACTTATAAAAAAACCTTCCGTAAGAGAAAAATCGGAAAAAGACGCACCGTTCGGAAAAAACTGCGCCGCAGTTTTGGATTATACGGAAAAACTGTATTCCCAAAACGGTTTTAAAACCGAAAAGGATAAACAGGGCGGATATTTACTTTCCTATTACGGAAAAGGCAACAAAAGCATAGGCTTTTTTTCACACTCCGATGTTGTTTCCGTGAATAACGATTGGATATTCACCTTGCCGTTTGAACCGATTGAAAAAGACGGATTTATTATAGGCAGAGGCGCGCTCGACGATAAGGCGGCAATAATTATATCCTTATATTGCGCAAAAATGTTAAAAGAGCTTAAAATTCCGTTTAATTCAAAACTCATAATGTTTACCGGAAGTAGCGAAGAAACAGGTATGGAGGATATAGACAATTATTTAAAAAATCATTCCGCACCGGATTTTTCGTTAATATGCGACACTGCATTCCCGCTTTATCGCGGAAATAAAAGCGGCATGAATTGTTGGATAAAATTCAATTCGGAGCTTAAAGACATAAAAAATTTTTACGGCGGAACCGCTATGAACATCACTCTTGCAAACGCTTTTGCAACCGTAAACGGCGAAATTTTAACGGAAAACGGCATATCTCGTCATTCTGCGTTGCCGGAAGGTTCCGTTAACGCCGGATATTTACTTGCAAAAAAACTTTCACAGCTTCCGAATATCTGCAACGATGATAAAAAACAAATGACCGTTGTTGCGAATATATTGGAAAAACATTACGGCGAAGTTTTCGGCATAGAACATACAGATATAAATTTCGGAAAACTTACATGCACAAACGGCATAATAAAAACCGAAGACGGAAAAATCACACTTGGCATCAATATGCGATTCGGACTTTCCGCAAATACCGATGAAATAAGAAAAAAAATAAACGATTTTTGCATAAAAAATAATTGTACGGCAGAATATGAAAAAGAAAAAACAGGCTACATTGTTTCCGAAGAAAACAAATATATAAAGGCTTGCCTTAAAGCATACGGTGAATTTACCGGTGATACTAATCCCAAAACTTATATAAACGCCGGCGGCACCTATGGCAGAAAGCTTCCGTGTGCGGCGGAAATAGGTCCTACTTTAAAATGGGGGACTCCGCAAAACACGCCGCCCGGTCACGGCGGTGCGCATCAACCCGACGAATGTATAAATATTCAAGGTTTTTTGGATGCGTTAGAACTTACGCTACATATGCTTATCGAATGTGACAAAATACATTCTGCCGAAGAATAAAACACAATAAAAAATATTTTAAAATAATCGGAGGAATAAACAAATGACAAACATCGAACAAAAATTATTTGAAACCGGAATTATTCCGGTGGTTGTTATCGACAACGCCAAGGACGCAGTGCCGCTTGCAAAAGCTCTTTATGAAGGCGGTATTAAAGCTGCGGAAGTTACATTCCGCACAGACGCCGCCGCCGAAGCAATAAAACTTATGTCGGAATCTTATCCGGATATGTTGGTTGGCGCGGGAACCGTACTTTCACCCGCACAGGCGGATAAAGCAAAGGAAAGCGGAGCAAAATTCATCGTAAGTCCCGGACTTAATCCGGTTGTTGTTAAACACTGCCAAGAAATCGGCGTGGATATTGTTCCGGGAGTATCAAGTGCTTCGGAAATCGAACAGGCAATGTCGCTTGGACTTTCCACGTTAAAATTCTTCCCCGCCGAAGCCGCCGGTGGAATCAATATGTTAAAATCGCTTTCCGCTCCGTATAAAAACATAAAATTTATGCCTACCGGCGGTCTTAACGAAAAGAATTTTACGGACTATCTTGCCCTTGATTGCGTTTTTTGCGCCGGCGGCGGATTTGTTGCCAACACAAAGCTTATAAAAGAAGGTAATTTCGAAAAAATTAAAGAAATTGCGTGCGAAACCGTTCGCGCAATGCACGGATTTAAAGTTGTTCATATAGGCATAAACGCCGATACTCCCGAAAATGCCGCAAACATTGCAAAACAATTTGCACCGTTCGGACTTAACGTTGCAAAAGACGGTGAAAGCAGTTTGTTCTTAAACACAGACATAGAAATTATGAAAAAACCGTGGTACGGCGAAAAAGGTCATATTGCCGTTGCTTGCAACAATAT
>CAZJCI010000034.1:0-13618 GCA_964544455.1 uncultured Oscillospiraceae bacterium | reverse complement strand
CATTCACAAATGATTTAATATTTTATTTTTGTCTAAACTTTTGGGTTCACTTCAAAAAGGACGGCATGAAATTACATTTTTTCAAACTTTATCAAAACGGAAGAATGAATCGGCATATCGAGATATATTTCAAAGTTTTCGGCTGTAAACGTTTCTTCTCGCATAAGCGCAAGGTCACAAGTTTCGTCAAGCAAATAATATGAAGCTTTAAGCGCGCCGCCGTTATTAACAAAATTAAGCTTAACTTGCTTTGCGGGCGAGTCGTCGTCGTCGTTATAGTACGTAAGCATAACAGCGTGGTTTTCGCCGTTTGTTGCGGCGCAGTTATAAATGTTTTCCGCCGAATATTCCGTGGGAATTTGCGTGCCGAGCTTTGCAAGAGTGTCAAACATAACAAAAGGATAATAGCCCTTAAGGCATTCGTAAGTTTCCTGCTTAAACATTCCGTTCATACCGCAAGGTCTTGCGTCGTAATACATAAGCATATCAACGGGTTCGCTTTGCCCCGCGCACATAACGCCCGCAATAAGCGAAGAACCCTTAAGCCCCTTTTCCATACGCAACGAATAGTTCCAATCGTCGGCAATCCAGCCTTTTATGTAATTCCATTCGTTAAGAATCGTTTCGGTTTTTGTAAGTCCTCGCTTGTCAAGTTCGTTTCTGCCCTCTCTGAAAGCGTCAACAATGCCTTCCACCGTTTTGCCGTACCAATGGAACGAATAAAAATCCAAAACCGTGTTGTTTTGCGCAACATAGTTCAAAAATTTATCTTTAAATCCGCCTTTCCACGGACCGCAAAAAGCGGGCCCGCCTATTTTAAGGTTAGGGAATTTTTCCTTTAAATAGTTTGCCGCCGTTTCATAAAGCTTAATGAACTGTTCTTCCGTTCCCTGCCAGCAGGGGTTTGAACCGTCGGCGTTGCGGCAATCGGGCTCGTTCCAAATTTCCCAATATTCAATGCCGTATTCAAAACCGTTTGCCCATCCCTCGTTGTAGTGACGGATTATGTGTTCGCAAATTCTTGCCCATTTTGCAAAGTCCTTTGGAACTCTTGTTCCGTATTTATAATCGTGTTCTATGGAAGCTCCCAAACGATAGAATATTTTTGTTCCTGCGGCAAGCGTTGTTTTAATATATTTGTCGGTCGGTTCGAAAATATAGTTTTCTGGGTTGTTTTCGTCGGCGTCGAAGTTCTTAAAAATTCTGTGCACGTCCACGGTGTGTTCGCCGCCGTAGCCCGTGAAAAACGAAGCGTCGTGGTTGCGGGCATAGGGAATGTTTGCCGCCTTATAGGCGTCGAAGCTTGTATAGGAAAGCCTTACCGACGGTGCGGTTGGACCGTTGTTCACGGCGTTCATAGGTTTAATTTTTCCGCCTCTTTGCGAAAGGTCAACTTTAATTTCAGTCATAGCAAATTTTCCTTAGTTATTTAATCGTTTTTATGTTATATTTCTCTTATCAAAACACAGGTATTAGCCTGCATTTTAAAGGTCAAATCCGTTTTTGTTCCCATAAGTTCGCCGTTATGTTCGCCGTCAAGCAAATAAACCTCATATTTTGCGCCGTCTTTTCCGAAATCCACGGTTATTTCTTTTTCCGAGGCGTTGTCGTTGTCGGTATAATAAGTAACAACCGTTAAGGTTTTGCCTTTGCCGTCCGCTCCGCAAAGAGCGTATATGTTTTCGATATTGTTTTCGCAAGCTATTTCGTTTTCCATATCATAAAACTTACCGTACCACATAAGCGGATAATAGCCTTTAAGCGTTTCGTATGTATAAAAATCGAACGCTCCGCAAAATACGCTTGGGCGGGTGTCGTAATACATAAGCATATCTATGCAATCGCTTTTTTGCGCTTCGGAAATGCAAGCCATGGTGAAAGCCGCACCCTTAATTCCGTGTATGCACTTTAACGAATATACGTATTCTTTTTCCCAGCCCTTTACGTAATTCCATTCGTTAAGAATGCTTTCGGCGTTTTCGTAGCCGTATTTGATTAAAAGCTTTTTTATTCTTTCCGCCTTTTCGACAAGCGGTTTGGGCTCCACGCAATAAATATGCCACGAGAAAAAGTCAAGTTCCACGCCTCGTTTGCTCATTTCAAAAAGAAAATCTTCCGCCCAACGTTCGTTTCCGGCAATTGCGGGGCCGCCGATTTTAAGGTTGGGAAAACATTTTTTAAGGTGCTTTGCCGCAATTTCGTACATATCGAAAAACTGCGCTTTTGTTCCGCCCCAGGTACGCTTGTTTGTACTTTCGTCGGAGTCCAAATCCGGTTCGTTCCAAATTTCCCAATATTGAATGTTCAGCTTAAAGCCGTTTGCCCAGCCTTCGTTGTAATGGCGTATGATATGTTCGCAAATTTCCGCCCATTTTTTAAAATCCGCCGGCGGAAGAGTTCCGTGCTTTTTTATTTGATGTTCTATTGTTTGACCAAGGCGGAAAAATGTTTCGGTTCCCGCTTCAAGAGTTACAAGTATGGCCTCGTCCGTACAGGCAAAATCATATGAATCGGGATTGTTTACATCGGCGGAAAAATCGGGGAAGATATTTGTTATATCGTAACTGTAAGGACCGCCGTATATACCGACAACGCCCGAATCGTGCGTGCGGGAATAGGGAATTTGCGCCGCCTTATATGCTTCAAAATTTGTGCGGTATTGGTCGTTGGCGTGACGCTTGTGCCACGGACCGCCGTTTGTGGCGTTAAGAACTTTGAATTTGCCAAGCTTTTTTTGCGAATTGATTTTTAAAACGTTCATAAGAATTCTCCTTTGTTGAATATTAATAATTATCGGAAAAGTCCGAAAAATCGGACTGATATTTGCAAAGACGTAAACTTTTCCTTTCAAGCACATTATACAAGTTTTCAATCCGTTTGTCAATGCTTTTTTTAAAATACGAATAAAATTCGTAACGGATTTCCGTTGTGCCGTAAGTTTAAAAATTTTTGAGCAATCCATAAAAAACCGCACTGCGGCGGCAAAAAACATAAATCAAAAGCCGCAAAAAATTTCCGTCAAGCGTTAAGGTTAAGCGTTTAAGTTAAAGTCAAGCATTAAGCGACAAGCGTTAAGGTTAAACGTCAAGCCTTGAAAAATGCAACTTTTGGCAAACAAAAACCGCCGTCAAAGTTTGTTTTTCAAACAATGTTCGGCGGATTTTGCATTTTATTCGGTTTTTATTATTTCAAATTCTAAAAATTCTCCGGAGCGGCAAAAGCAAGCGTGGCAGTCGTCCAATTTTACAGCTTCAATTTTCGTACTTTGAATTTTGGCAGAATCAAAAGTTTTTTCCGATTGAACAACCGTAAATTCACATTCCGGCAAATCTTTTTCACGCATAAAACGTTTGGGGTTGTTATAGGAAAAAAGGCGATTTTCCTTACTTGTTACGCAAATTATTCCGTTTTCGCAAGATTGAATTTCGCTGACTTTAACGGTATCGGAATAATTTAACGTTCCCACGGCTTCGCCGTATTCAAGATTGATTTCCCACACAAAGCCCTCGGCGGTCAAAACGTATAAATTACCGTTTTTGCCAAGAACAACTCCGTTTTTCACAATATTTCCGCACGCCCTTTTAAAGCGGTGAACGGTTTTTCCGTCGGAATATTCCGCAGGGTTATAAAAATAATTGTATTTATGGTGAACATATCCGTCAAAATCGTTTTTTAAAAGCGAAATTTCAACAGGATTGCAAAGTTTTCCCAAAGAGTGGTCCAACGTGAAAACAGTTGCAACGTCGCCGTTAATTTCAATTATCCTTGAATGTTTCGAACCGTCTCGGGAAGCGGACGAAACAACTCCCGTCGAAAAGAAATCAATGCCGAATTTGCTTGCGCGGCTGTTGCCGTAGTTTTGACCGATATGATAGTGCCCGCTGAACCAAAGCTTTATTTCTTTGTGATTTTCGGCAAGCCTTACAACGCTTTCGGGGTTACGGTTTTGATTTAAAAATGCGTTGCTTGCCCGAACGTGAACCGACGGAACGGTTCTCAATCCGCAACCGAACATCGGCGCATGAGTGAACATAATAACGGGAACGCCTTTTCGGCGATTTATTTCGCTTGAAATAAAATCCAAGGTTTCGGGGCTCATATAACATTCGTTTTCGGTAACAAAACCTTTTGCGGGTTGCGGTTCAAGTCCGAAAAAAAACAACCTGAAATTTTCAAACTCCAATATGTTGTTTTTTGATTTTAAACCGAACTCGTTTAAAAAGACGTTTTCAATATATCCGTGCGGAAAAATATTATCTCCCGTTTCGTTTTGCAAATCGTGGTTTCCCAAAATGGGATAAAAATTCTTACATTCAAGAGCGGAAAAAATTTCTGCGGCGTCTTTTATGCCCTCGGGACGACCGAGAGTGCTGCCGTAATCGCCCAGCTGAACCGCCACGTCCGGCGAATAGGCGTTTATATCTTTAATGCACGAATAAAGAGCTTCTTTGTCGTTTGGCGAATATTGCCAATCGCCCAGCACCGCAATTTTGGTCATATTTCGTATTCCTTTCCGATTTCGGGCCAAACGGTTTTTCCGCTAAAAAGTTTTTCGCATTCTTCAAGAACTTCTTGGCGGCGCACAAGCGGTCCGTGCATAACGAAAAGCGTTTTAACTTTCGCCGCATTTGCCGTTGCAACGGCGTCGTATACGGAAGAATGGCGGCTTGCAATTTGACTTTGATTTTTATTTTTGCAAACGCAAAGGGTGGTTTCGTGCGCAAGAGCGTCGCAATTTTTAAAAAATTCGCCGTATTCCTCACGGAAAGTTGTATCTCCGGTTGTTCCGAAAGATTTTCCGTCGGATTTTTCCGTCGCTCTGTAACAAAGTCCGGGAACCGGATGAAGAGAATCTATCACGGAAAATTCAAAATCCTCGGTTTGAAATTTATCGCCGTCGCAAAGTCCCACAACGTTGGGATAATCTCCGTCACGGCAACTTTGGTAATATCTTTCGCCCTGCAAAAAATCCATGGCAAGCTTTACCACGGGTTCAACTTCGTTTTTGGGACCGTAAATATTAAGGCTTTTCAAGCTTGCGCCGGTTTGCATATAATAAAAAAGAAGAGTCGGCAACGAAAGATAGTGGTCGTGGTGCATATGGGTAAAAAACAAGTGTTTCAGATTGGAAGGTTTATAACCGAAATTAATTAAATTTGAAGTCAGTGCCCACCCGCAATCAAAACAGTATTTATCGTTAAGAATATAACACGGAGAATCGTCGTTTTTGTCCGGAATACAGCCGGTAGCTCCGAAAAATCGTAATTTCATAAAAAACTCCTTTTGCAAAATAATTTATTGTTTATAGGTAAATATGATACAATTATACATCGTTTAAACAAAAAAGTCAACAGATTTTCCGAAAATATACCGATAATTGTAAGCTTGCAAGAATATACATAAAAAATTAATAATTTCACCTCTTGACAAAACGGAATAAGGGTGATATAATGAAAATGTAAACAGAATATTGTTTAAACCGATGATTAAGAGTAGTAGCTTTTGCATAAGACTTCAAGAGAGCCGAAGGCGGTGGAATTTCGGCAGTCGGAACATTTGCGAATGGACTTATGAGGGCGGTCGAAAGCCTTTTCTTTTGGCAAGTAGCAACCGACGTAAGCGCGCGTAAGTCGCACGGCGTATGTATGTACGCAAAAGAGGGCGTTTTTAACGCCAATTTGGGTGGCACCGCGGATTATTTCGTCCCAAGCGCAAATGCGCTTTGGGGCTTTTTTGTTTCGCTCCAAGGCAATCAAAATCGGAACGGAGAAAATTATGAAAAATCAAAACTACGGACGATGGCGAATATAACATCAATCAACAATGGGGTTTCGTTGTCTGCGAACACAGTCGGCGTAACCATATCAAAAAGGGATTTCGCTGTCTGCGGACAGCAACCAAAGGCTCCGCCTTTGGATACCGCAAACTTTTTTGAAAAAAAGTTTGACAAAAAACTTTCCTTTGGGTTGGGGAATTTTTGTGTGGTTGCGGCGAAAAGGGTGTCTTTTGCGGCGAATAGTCCCTGTCGCCGTTCGCAAACGCCCCTACGTATGACACTTCAAAAAAGTGTTTCGCTGTCTGCGGACAGCGACCAAAGGTGCCGCCTTTGGATACCGCAAACTTTTTTGAAAAAAAGTTTGACAAAAAAATTTCTTTTGGGTTGGGGGATTTTTTGTGTGGTTGCGGCGGTGAGGGTAGCTTTTGTAGCAAGTAGCCCCTGTCGCTGTCCGCAAACAGCGAAACCTCCCTTACACGAAATATAAATTATAAATATTTATTAATGAAAGGAAATTGTATTATGAAAAAGATAATAGTTTTTGCGCTCAGCGTTTTACTTGCGGTTTCCGCTTTTGCGATTACGGCATGCTCCGAAAAAAAGGACGACGGAAAAATAACCGTCGGCGTAATTCAATATGTAAGTCATCCGTCGTTGGACAATTGCTATGCCGGCGTGGAAGCCGCGCTTATTGAAGAATACGGCGAAAACGTCGAAATTATCCGCCAAACGGGTTCGGATTCTTCTGCGGATTCCGATTGCAGCACATATGCCAAACAGCTTGTTGCAAAGGGTGCGGATATTCTTATTCCCATTGCAACTCCGGCGGCTTCGGCGGCGTTTGCGGCGGCGGAGGATAAAGACGTTCCCGTTGTATTTTGCTCCGTTTCGGACCCCGTTACGGCGGGACTTGTAAAAAGCTTGGAAAAACCCGGCTATAACTGTTCCGGCACATCCGACGTTTTGGATATGGAAGCTCAGGTAAAGTTAATAAAAGCATTTCAGCCCGACGTAAAAAAAATCGGAGTGCTTTATACCACCTCAGAAGCAAATTCAATAACTCAGCTCGGGCTTTTGCGAGAAGCCTGCAAGCCCTACGGAATAGAGGTTATAGCAAGCGGCATACAAAACGATTCGGATATTCCCTCCGCCTCCGCCGCTTTGTGCGCCAAGGTTGATTGCATAAATAACTTTACGGACAATAAGGTTGTAAATAATTTAACCGTTTTGCTTAACGCCGCCGCAAAAGCGGGGATTCCCGTTTACGGTTCGGAAGTGGAACAGGTAAAAAAAGGCTGTTTGGCGTCCGTTTCCATAGATTACGTTGCGTTGGGCAAGGTAACGGGCAAAATGGCAATTGCGGCTCTTTCGGGCGAAAAGCTTTCGGAAACAAGCGTAAAAACCATATCCGAAGCCACACCCGTGGTAAACTCGGATGTTTTGGACAGCTTTGGCTTAAAACTTCCCGAAGAATATGAAAACATCGAAAAGGTTGCAACGGAAAAATAGTCGACGTTGCAATAAGAAAGCGCAACTGTTTTAATTTTGAAAGGATATACTGTATGTTAAATTTTGCAAGCTTTGCCGAATCTTTGGACGTAATACTCCGAGACGGCTTGATGTATTCCATATTGGCGTTGGGCTATTACGTTTCCTATACCATATTGGATTTTCCGGATTTAACCGTTGAAGGCACGGTTCTTTCCGGCGGAGTTACTTTTGCCTTGCTTGTGAGAGCTGGAGTAAATCCCTATTTCGCACTGATTGCGGCGTTTTTTGTGGGATTTGTGTTCGGTGCGCTTACGGGCGCACTTCACGTAAAACTAAAAATCCGTCCGTTGCTTTGCGGAATTTTGGTTTCCACATCGCTGATAACGGTAAATCTCATTGCAACCGTGGTTGGACTTGGCGGAAGCTTTTCCGGCGACGGCGCAATTTCCACTGCGGAACTTTCCGAACGTTCCATTCCCACGCTTATAAGAACATTGCCCGCAACTTTGCTTCCCACCGACTTTTTCGGCTTTAATTTGCGCCGACTTTTCGTATATTTTTTTGTTGCGGTTATAATAAAAATTTTGCTTGACGTATATTTTAAAACCAAAAACGGACTTTTGCTTCGAGCCGCAGGCGATAATTCAAAATATGTTTCCATGCTTGCAAAAAATTCGGGAAACAGCAAAATTTTGGGGCTTGCCATCGGCAACGGATTGGCGGCTGTTTGCGGTGCGCTTGTGGCGCAGGAAAGAGGCAACGCCAACCAGGGAATGGGAGTCGGAATGGTTGTAATAGGTCTTGCTTCGCTGATAATAGGTATTTCGGTTTTCGGAAAAATACGCTTCATAAAACCCACAACAGCGGTTATTTTCGGTTCGATTGTATATCAGGGTTGCTTGGGAATAGCCACAATGCTCGGCGTGCCGTCGGCATATAACAAACTTATAATGGCGGTGCTGTTCACACTTGCTTTGGTACTCAGCGGAAAACTTTCAAAAGGAAGGAGCGGCGCGCAAAATGATTGAACTTTGCAAAATAGATAAGGTTTTTAACGCGGGAACTCCCGATTGCGTAAAACTTTTCGATAAATTCAACTTTAAAGCGGAAAAAGGTTCGTTTATTTCCGTTATAGGCTCAAACGGTTCGGGAAAAACCACTCTTTTGAATCTTATTTGCGGTTCGGACTTTCAAACCGACGGAGATATACTTTTTAACGGAAAAAAAATTAACAAACTTCCGGAATATAAGCGCGCGGCTTTCATAGGAAGGGTTTTTCAGGACCCAAGTGCGGGAACCTGTCCGGAGCTTACAATAACCGAAAATATGGCTTTGGCGGATAACAAAGGCAAATTATTCGGCTTGCTTCCGGCGGTATCAAAATCAAGAATTTCATATTATAAAGAACTTGTAAGCCGTTGCGGAATGGGGCTTGAAAACAGAATGAACGTAAAAGTGGGTGCGCTTTCCGGCGGACAAAGGCAGGCGTTGGCTCTTATAATTGCGGGAATGACGGATATAGAGCTTTTAATTTTGGACGAACACACCGCCGCACTCGACCCCAAAACCGCCGAACGTGTAATGCAACTTACCGACGAAATGGTTAAAACAAAAAAAATAACAACTCTTATGGTAACGCATAATTTAAGATTTGCGCTGGAATACGGCGACAGAATTGTTATGATGCACGAAGGCAACGTTGTTCTGGATAAAAGCGGAACCGAAAAACAGCAACTTGTTATGGACTCGTTGCTTGAAATATTCAACCGCATCAGCATTGAATGCGGTAACTGACCTCACATGAACGGCGGGCATTTGCACCGCCGTCTTTTTTTGCCAAGCCGCTCACAAACCAAAAGGGATTTCGCTGTCTGCGGACAGCGACAAGGGCTTTTCGCCCTTGACCTCGCCAACTTTAAAGCACTTAAAAAGTGCTTCAAAAAGTTGGACAAAAACTTTCCTTTGGGGTGGGAAAATTTTTTGCGGTTGCTGTAATAAGGGCGAGTTTTACTGTATTTTGGGTATAAGCTACGGCGATAAGAGCGAATTTTGCCGTAGTTTTTGAGTAAGTTGCGACTGTTGGGAGAATTTTGTTGTGCTATTTGCATAGGCGGTGGCGGTATGCCGTATGTTTTCCTAAATTTGCAACATTCGGCGAGATATACCAAAACGCCAACTTCAAAACCCGCAAATAAACCGCCGAAATCAAAAATTCCAACTATCTCCAAAAATATTCTCCAACCTCAAAGAAAGTTTTTTGTTCAACTTTTTTTATAAGCACCGTATGTCGGTACTTTAAAGTTGGTGAGGTAAAGGGCGAAAAGCTCTTGCCGCCGCCCGCAGGTAGCAAAACGCCGCGTCTCCAAAAAAGACGCGGCTGACGTTATTTTACCGTGCGAAAAGCAAAATACCGTGCGAAAAATTTAAATAAAATTCAAATATTGTTGTTTTGCAAATATTCTTTAAGCTTATCAAAACTTTGTCGGCTGATGTCGTGCTCGATTTTGCAACTGTCCTCATAAGCGGTTTTTTCGTCAACGCCCAACGCCATAAGCGCGCGCGCAATAATTTGATGTCGTTCGTAAACCCTTTCCGCAACTTCAAGCCCCTTGGGCGTAAGAGTAATTTTGCCGTCTCTGTCGGTTTCAATATAGCCCTCTTCCCTAAAATGCTTCATCGCAACGGAAACGCTGGGTTTTGCAAACCCCAATTCGTTGGCGATATCGATACCTCTGGCATAGCCTTTTTCTTTGTTTATCATAAGAATTGCTTCAAGATAATTTTCTGCCGATTCCTTTATAATCATTGCTTCTTAACCTTTCAAAAAGTATTATTTTTATTATAACATATAAAAAAAGATTTGTCAACATCGGCAAATAATGAAAACACGGTTTTTGAATGAAGTGAATTCCCAAAGTAAATTTCACCGCGGAAATTGCAATGGAAATTACATTGGGAAAGAATATGCGGTAGAATTAAGTCCGGGAAATGATACTTTCGGGCTTTTTGAAGTGCGCTCTTTTTTGGATTTTACACATCTTTTTATGCTTTTTTTCTTTTCAACTCGGCTTTTCCCACACTTATTTCCGCTTATTTCCCATACTAAATCCCACTTTCCGTTCACTATGGAATTTACTTTGGAAATTCACGAAAAAATTTTTATGCGTAATAACAATATTTATGATTGTTATTACGCATAAAAGCCCGAATTGCGGGAAATAACTACACTTGCATACAAAATTATCGGAGGTAATGCAAAAAATGAAGAAAAAACCGATTTTAACCGCCGCCGCATTGGCAACGCTGTTTATTTTAAACGCCGCCTGCACGGTTTCGGCGGCAAGTTATGAGCTTTCGCCCGCACTGGAGATTATTGCGGAAAACGTGGAACTTAAAAAATGTACCGTTAAGACGAAGGATATTAAATTTTCAGCCGAAGATTTTGAAAGCGCAGTCGGAAAAACCGTGGAATATATTACGGTTAAAAGTTTGCCCTCGCCGTATATGGGCGTTTTGAAGTATGCCGGAAGCGATGTTGCCGAAAATCAAACTATTTCCCGAAAGAATTTGGGGCTGCTTAAGTTTTCGCCGTCCGGGCTTACGGGGAACGCAAGCTTTGAATTTTCGGCGGACGGAAGCGAAAATCTTTGCGCCGTATGCACGTTAAACGTGCTGGACAAAGAAAATTCCTCGCCCGTTTGCGGTTCGGCGGACGTTTTTGCGCTTTCGGGCATAAGCTCGGTTAAATCGCTAAACTTTTATGACCCGGACGGAGATAAGGTAAGTTTGGAAATTTTAAATTACCCCAAAAAAGGGGTGGTTAAGCCCACCGAAAGCGGTTTTGTTTATACGTGTTTGAGTAATTACGAAGGAAAAGACAGTTTTTCTTATTCCGTGACTGACGAATACGGGAACGTTTCGGACGTTGCCACAGTGAACTTCAGCGTTCGCAAGCCCAAAACCGATATACGGTATGACGATATGAACGGACATTGGGGATATACAAGTGCGATTAAGCTTACGGAAATGGGGCTTATGGACGGAAGCGAAGCGGACGGACAATATCTTTTTAATCCCGACGCTTGCATAAGCAGAGGAGATTTTTTGGCTCTTGCGCTTATAGGTGCGGGGCTTGAAGAAAAAATGGAGCTTGGCTCGGTGACGACCTTTGCGGACGACGGAGAAATTCCGCTTAACATTAAGAGTTATGCCGCCTATGCTATGAACTGCGGAATTGTTTCGGGATATAAAACCGACGACGGAAAAAGCGTTTTCGAAAGTTCTTCGGAAATTACCCGTGCGGAAGCCGCAAATATTCTTTCGGGTATCCTTGGGGAAACGCAAGGATTTTATGAATTGAATTTTACGGACGCGGCAAGCATTCCCGGCTGGGCAAAAAACAGCTTTGCCTCGCTTGTAAGTCTTGGCATTATCAACGGAAGTCCGAACGGTTCTCTTGATCCTCAAGGCAAACTTACACGTGCGCAAGCCGCCGAACTTTTGTGCAACGTAATGCAATATTCACAAAACAAATAACTTATTTTTCGCGGTTATCATACCGCGAAATTCTTTTTTAACAGGCACTGCATATGTTAAGGAGGGTTTCGCAAACTGCGGTCAGCGACAAGGGCTTTTCGCCCTTGACCTCTTATTGGTTATTTAAAAATTTCGACGTAGGTCAATCTTTAAAATTATATCCGCAATTATGGCAATAAAAAATTCTTTTTCGGTAGGAAAACCAACCTTTACATTTCCACACGTGGCGTTTTCCGACAAGCCCTTGCAATATTGCCGCCCACCAATCAAAGCCAGACCTATGCACCATTTTATTATCACCCACAAAACGTACCATATTCCGAACAGAAAAAGCCACAGGCACCCGTGTTTGCTTTCGCTGTTGGAAAGTTGCACTTTGCAGCTTCCGCATTTCGGGCATTTGGGATTAATACTCATTTTCTCGTTTTATCTCCCTTTTCGGCATTTGGATATTTTTCAATTATGTAATTTTGCAATTTCGCCGTTCGACGAATTGCGGACGGCGAACGGCGTTATTTGCATGGGTATTTATTATTGGTAAAAAACGAACTTATATAACCGTATTCGGATTTTGTGTACATTACGGACGCGGAAATTAAAGTTTTTATTTTACTTTTACCCGCATTTGCGAAATTTCACAAAATCAAATTTCAATGCGTGTAACTGTATGTTATAACATAACTCCCGCATTCTTTATTTCTTTAGCTATCGCAAGCATTGTTTCATTAAGAGCTTGTTCGGGCTTTCGCTGCATACTTGCCAACGGTGTTTTTTTGAACTTTTCCTGATTTTTTTGCGACTTTTCACGCAGTTTGGAAAATTCATACGGTTTTTCCAGCCATTCAAATGCGCTTTTCCCTTCCTCAATACAAACGTTATCAACCAATTCGGAGCAATATTGTATGCAATATACATTTGTTATATTGTTTTTAAGCGTTTTTTCAAACTCCGGATTGACGGGAGCGGTTTTCGCCAGCTGTTTCAATGTGTCATATATCGAAAAATCCGCTCCAAACCATAGCAAATCCGCCAACAACGATATGATATTTAAATATTGCTTTTTTGCATTCGAAATATTCATCGGTATTCCAAATCCATAGGCAGCTTTTGCTATGATATAATTCAAATATCTTCCGCAAATCGTCCTTACTATATCAATGGAATCTCGTTGAATGAAGAGGTTATCCGTTTCGGCGTTTATCTTTGCAAGTATCGTTATAACCTCACAAAGTTCATTTGTCATCTTTGAAGCTTGCGATATTACATCTTCATAATATTCGGCAGTGCGTTTGCTATCTTTTGCATCGATTAAAAAATTAACAGGTTTTACAAAAAGATCGCTATGGGTATACCAAAAGCTGTCCGTTGTAAAGCTTGCTTTATTATCAATGCTTGTGTAGCCTCCCCATGACGAAAGCTTCATAAACGGTATAAAACGTTGCCAACACTCGTTCATCTGTTCTCCAAAGCGTCCGTACCGTCCGATTGAATATTCTTTTACAATTTCCTCAAGACTTTTTTTATTCGGGCTCCATGCATTTTCGGACAAATATTCCAGAACAATCGGATCGCTGTGTGAAAGCTCCGGCCACAAAATCATACCCTTGCAATATTCGTCATCCGCCGCTCTTTTCAGCCTTTTTTCCGTTCTGTAATACGGTCCTCTTAATTCGCTCTCCGACTCATATGCGTGAAAAAGTCCGAAAATCCACGGGAACTTTTTTTCAAACCCCCAAGATGTAAAATTTTGAATTTTGTCGCTTCCCTCAGATGTATAGTCAAGAATTATTGTTCGTTGCGGATCAAGCTCTTTTA